>NZ_RZPW01000059.1:0-14435 GCF_003998455.1 Mesorhizobium sp. M7A.F.Ca.CA.001.08.2.1
ACAGAATCACATGCGATTCAAACACTTCAAGCCATTTTCCGGCGTCGCTTCTTCACGCTTGACCACAGCACGAAGCAAATGTGTGCGCACGCTAGCCCATGTGGGAGAAGGGAAGAACACTCAATGCCCCTCGAACCCGATCAGCGTCCGCACCGGCACGCCAAGCGCCTCCAGCTTGGCACGGCCGCCGAGGTCCGGCAGGTCGATGACGAAACAGGCGGCGAGGATGTCGGCACCTATCTGGCGCAGCAGCTTGACCGCCGCTTCAGCCGTGCCGCCGGTGGCGATCAGATCGTCGACCAGGATCACTTTCTCGCCCGGAGCAACACCGTCCTTGTGCATCTCCATTTCGTCCAGCCCGTATTCCAGGCTGTAGGCGACGCGCACCGTCTCGTAGGGCAGCTTGCCTTTCTTGCGGATCGGCACGAAACCGGCCGAGAGCTGATGGGCGACGGCGCCGCCAAGGATGAAGCCGCGCGCCTCAATGCCGGCGATCTTGTCGATCTTCTGGCCGGCATAGGGATGCACCAGTTCGTCGATGGCGCGGCGGAAGGCGCGCGCATTGCCAAGCAGCGTGGTGATGTCGCGAAACAGGATGCCGGGCTTGGGATAGTCCGGAATGGTGCGGATCGCGGCAAGCAGCGTGTCTTCGAGCGAGGATTTCATGGGTCGAGATTACCTGAAACGGAGATTGTTGCGCGACAATTGTTCGATCGAGCTGCAGCCCATCAGCTTCATGCCGCGTTCGATCTCGACCCGCATCTGTTCGAGCGCCCGTTCCACGCCGGGCTGGCCGGCCGCCGCGAGCGGAAACAGATAGTAGCGTCCGACGCCGACGGCCTTGGCGCCGAGCGACAGCGCTTTCAGCACGTGTGTGCCGCGCTGCACGCCGCCATCCATGATGACGTCGATCCTGTCGCCAACGGCATCGACGATCTCGGCAAGCTGGTCGAACGCCGCCCGTGAGCCATCCAACTGCCGCCCGCCATGGTTCGACAGCACGATGCCGCTGCAGCCGATGTCGACAGCGCGTTTGGCATCCTCCACCGACATGACGCCCTTGAGGCAGAACGGACCCGACCAGAGCTTGACCATCTCGGCGACGTCGTCCCATGTCATCGACGGATCGAGCATCTCGGTGAAGTAACGGCTGATCGACATCGTGCCGCCGCCCATGTCGACATGCTCGTCGAGCTGCGGCAGCTTGAAGCCCTCATGGGTGAAATAGTTGATCGCCCAGGCCGGCTTGAGCGCGAACTGCGCCATTCCGGTAAGGTTGAGCTTGAAGGGAATGGCAAAGCCGGTTCGTTTGTCGCGCTCGCGGTTTCCCCCGGTGATGCTGTCGACGGTCAGCATCATCACCTCGACCCCGACCGCCTTTGCCCGCTGCATCATCGCCCGGTTAAGACCGCGATCCCGGTGGAAATAGAACTGGTAGACTTGCGGGCCGCTGCTGATGCTGCGCGCCTCCTCGAGGCTGACAGTGCCCAGCGACGACACGCCGAACATCGTGCCGTATTTGGCGGCGGCCTTGGCGACCGCGCGCTCGCCCTGGTGATGGAACAGGCGCTGCAAGGCGGTCGGCGAGCAATAGAACGGCATCGCCAGCTTCTGGCCCATGACCGTCACCGACATGTCGACCTCGCTCACCCCGCGCAGCACGTTGGGAACGAGGTCGCAGGTCTCGAAGCTTTCGGTGTTGCGGCGATAGGTGACCTCGTCGTCCGCCGCGCCGTCGATGTAGTTGAAGATCGGTCCCGGCAGCCGCTGCTGCGCCATGCGGCGGAAATCGGAAAAGTTGTGACAGTCGCTGAGCCGCATCATCGAATTCCAAAGGCCATGGCGGGACAAGTTTCTCGCCACCGTTCGATGCATCGAATATCAACCTGTTGTCGGCGTGCCAACGGACTATTTTTCGAACCGCCCTTCGGACATGGCCATGAGCAAAAAAGGGACGCCGAAGCGCCCCTTTCTGGTCTGATCCGATTGACGAAGATTACATGCCGAGATCCGAACGAAGCTCGGCCCTGGCCACTTCATATTCGGCCTTAAAGTCGTCCCGGTTGAGCAGGACCGCGGCGATGACGCTGCCGGAAATCCTGCCCATCTCGACGTCGGACGCATAGTGGATGCCGCCGACCTCGCGGTTGTGGGCGTATTCGGCCGCACGCGCCATGATCTCGGCGCGCTTTTCCGGAACCATATCGGACAGGATGATGCCCATCATGGTGCCGACGGTGGCGTGGCCGGACGGCCAGGAACCCGAACTCGACAGCTTGACCGCCGGCTTGACGAGGTCGCTGAGCTGGTGCGGACGCGGGCGCTTCCAGATATCCTTGGCCGGATCGACGACGGCGCCTTCGGTGGCCACGACGCGGTCGAAGAAGGCGCTGAATTTGGGCAGCGTTTCCTTGTTGAATTTCGGCCCCATGACGTTGGCGAAGCGCCAGACATTCTCGTCGGCATCGGCGACGGCGCTGGCTACCATCTCGGGCGTGCGTGTCACCTGCAGCATCAGCACCTCGCCGAGTTCGGCCTTGGTCTGCGCCGAATCGTTTGCCGGCGGCGGCGGCAGGATCATCGTCAGGTCGACATCCTTGTTGGTGACGAAAGGCTGGGCGTCTTCCGCTTGCGCGGCCGAGCCGACGATGAGCAGCAACAGGCCTGCCGCGAGCGATGCGTATCTTTTCATGGGTGCGATCCTTTGATGAGAGCAGCACAGGATCGCCGGATGCGGTGACGGCCATGTGACATGGCCGGCTTCTGGAAATGCAAAAGGGCGCCTCTCGGCGCCCTTCGTGATCACTTGATCGTGTGGCTTAATGCGCCACGCCTTCCCACACCTTGCGCTTGGTGAGATAGACCAGCGCGCCGAACAAAAGCAGGAACACCAGAACGCGAAAACCGGTCTTCTTGCGGTCTTCCATATGCGGCTCGGCCGCCCAGGCCAGAAAGGCGGAGACGTCGCGGGAATACTGGTCGATGGTCTGCGGCGCACCGTCATCATAGGTCACCTGGCCGTCGGAGAGCGGCTTGGGCATCTTCAGCGACACGCCGGACATGAAGTACGGATTGTAGTGGGTGCCTTCCGGGATCACCATGCCGGCAGGCGGCGTCTGGTCGTAGCCGGTCAGCAGCGAGTGGATATAGTCGGGGCCGCCCGCGTCGTACTGGGTGAAGATATCGAAGACGAACTGCGGAAAACCGCGTTCGACACCGCGAGCCTTGGCCAGCAGGGACATGTCTGGCGGAGCAGCACCGCCATTGGAGGCAGCGGCGGCTTCCTCATTGGCGAAGGGCGGCGGGAAGTGGTCGGACGGCTTGCCGGGACGGTCGAACATGTCGCCGGCATCGTTGGGACCGTCGTGGATGGTGTACTCGGCCGACAGCGTCTTGATCTGCGCATCGGAATAGCCGAGGTCCGACAGCGTGCGGAACGCCACCAGGTTCATCGAATGGCAGGCCGAGCAGACTTCCTTGTAGACCTTGAGGCCGCGCTGCAGCTGCGCCTTGTCATAGGTGCCGAATGGGCCGGTGAAACTCCAGTCCATTTCCTTCGGCTCGTCGATCGGGAAATGCGTCGGATTGGCCACATTGTGTGCCTCTTCGGCGGCGATCGCCCGAGTGCCCGCGGCCCCAGCGGCGACGGCCACAAGGCCGATCAGCGCCAGCGAGGTGAGAATCTTTTTCATGCCAAATCCCCTTAGATTCTCTACCCGCTCAGCCTTTGGTTTCCGGAGCCGCCGTAGCGCCCGCCGGATGTCCGCTGCCGCCCTTGTTCTTCTCGAGCACCGCCTCGGTGATCGAGTTCGGCAACCGTCGCGGCGTCTCAATCAGGCCGAGCACCGGCAGCGCGATCAGGAAGAAGGCGAAGTAGAACAATGTCGCCATCTGCGCCATGAACACATAGCTGCCTTCCGCCGGCTGCGAGCCCAGCCAGCCAAGCAGGATGGCATCGGCCACGAACAGCCAGAAGAACAGCTTGTACCAGGGCCGGTAAACAGCCGAGCGCACCTTCGAAGTGTCGAGCCACGGCACCAGGAACAACATGACGATGGCGCCGAACATGCATAGCACGCCGCCGAGCTTGGAGTTGATCGGCCCGACATTGAAGGTGATGGCGCGCAGGATCGCGTAGAACGGCAGGAAGTACCATTCGGGCACGATGTGGGCCGGCGTCTTCAGCGGGTTGGCGACGATGTAGTTGTCGGGATGACCGAGATAGTTCGGCAGGTAGAAGACGAAATAGGCGAAGAAGAACAGGAACACAATCATGCCGAACGCGTCCTTGATGGTCGCGTAGGGGGTGAAGGCCACGGTGTCGGTCTTCGACTTGACCTCGATGCCCGTCGGGTTCGACTGGCCGACTACATGCAGCGCCCAGATGTGCAGCACGACAACGCCGGCGATCATGAACGGCAACAGATAGTGCAGCGCAAAGAAACGGTTCAGCGTCGGGTTGTCGACGGCAAAGCCGCCGAGCAGCAGCTGCTGGATCCAGTCGCCGACCAGCGGAATGGCGCTGAAGAAGCCGGTGATGACGGTGGCGCCCCAGAAGCTCATCTGGCCCCATGGCAGCACGTAGCCCATGAAGCCGGTCGCCATCATCAGGAGATAGATGATGCAGCCGAGGATCCACAGCAGTTCGCGCGGCGCCTTGTAGGAGCCGTAATAGAGGCCACGGAAGATGTGGATGTAGACGGCGACGAAGAAGAACGAGGCGCCGTTCGAATGCATGTAGCGCAGCAGCCAGCCCGAATTCACGTCGCGCATGATCTTCTCGACCGAGCCGAAGGCCAGATTGGTGTCGGCCGTGTAATGCATGGCCAGCACGATGCCGGTCAGGATCTGCGCCACCAGCATGATCGACAGGATGCCGCCAAAGGTCCATGCATAGTTGAGGTTGCGCGGCACCGGATAGGCAACGAAGCTGTCATAGACCAGCCGCGGCAGCGGCATGCGGGCGTCGAACCAGCGTCCGAGACCGGTTTTGGGCGTATAGGTCGAGTGTCCCTCGCTCATCGAAATATCCCCCTGCCTCAACCGATAAGGATCTTGGTATCGGAAATGAACTTGAATACCGGAACCGCCATGTTCTCCGGCGCCGGGCCTTTGCGGATGCGGCCGGCGGTGTCGTATTGCGAACCGTGGCACGGGCAGAACCAGCCGCCGAAATCGCCTTCCTGGCCAAGCGGAATGCAGCCGAGATGCGTGCAGACCTGAACCATCACCATCCAGGCTTCCTTGCCGGGCGTGGTGCGATTGGCGTCGGTCGCCGGTGCGTCGGCCGGGAGATTGGCGTTGCGGGCGATCGGATCCTTGAGATCGGCCAGCTTGACCGCCTCGCCGTCCTTCATTTCCTGTTCGGTGCGGTTGCGGACCACGACCGGCTTGCCGCGCCATTTGACGATCAGCGACATGCCCGGCGTCAGCGAGGCGACGTCGACTTCGACCGAGGCGAGCGCCAGCGTCGAGGCGTCAGGGCGCATCTGGTCGATGAACGGCCACGCGAAAGCACCCGCGCCGACCACTGCGGCCATGCCGGTGGCGACGTAGAGAAAATCACGACGGTTGGGATCCTGGGTGTCGGTTGCGCTCACGGGTGCCTGATCCTTTCGCCTCTTCCGTGCCGGTGGTTGAGCCTTGTTCCCCGCTCAATTACGCCAACCCGACAGCGCATGGCGAACAGGCTTGCGAATTCCTCCGGCATTTGGACTTCGGTTTATGCGTGAAGCCCGTTTTTGTCCAGACGGGTGAAGGCACAAGGGCAGATTGTCGCGGGGACAAAATCCGCCGCCGGTCAACACGACGCCGGATAGCCGCCAACCATCACTAAACAACCGGGAAACAACCGCAAATCCGACGCCCTTGTTCGGCTCGACACAAGGCCCCAGCCGGGTCTATCCTTGTCATCATGGCACACGTCATAGACCGCGACACCTGGGCCGTTCGCTCGGACCATTGGAAGGGCGAGTTGCAATGTGGCGCCTACGGCTCCAACTCCTGCCTGATCTTCAACTATCTGCCTGATGTCGGCGGCGGCCCGCGCCTGCACACACATCCCTACGCGGAGATCTTCATCATCCGCCAGGGCACCGGCCTGTTCACTGTCGGCGACCAGGAAATCGAGGCATCCGCCGGCCAGATCCTGATCGTGCCACCCAATACGCCGCACAAATTCACCAATCTCGGCCCAGGCCCACTGGAAACGACCGACATCCACGAGAACGGCAGCTTCATCACCGAATGGCTGGAGTGATCCCTATTTCGCGCCGAGCCTGGCCAGCACCGCTTTCGGGATGTTGTATTCACGAATGACGGCATCGTGCTTGCGCAAGCCGCACAGCTCGCGCTGGATGAAATAGCCATGCACCGCCTCGGCGGCATCCTTGAGCAGAAGGGGGCGCAGTTGCTCGTCGGCATTGTCGCGCAGCCTGGCCAGCGTTTCCTCTACCCGCTGGCCGGCGCGGCCGAGTGCTGCCGCCTTTTCCGCCAATATTTCATGGCCGAGCGCGTCGAAGGCGGCTTCGGCGGCCGAGGCGCCGGCAAGATGAGATGGCGGACGCAAGGACATTTCAGCCTCCTTTCCCGAAAACCATGCGGTGTGTGACGAACTCTTCGCCTGCTACGCGCTGAAAGCCAAGCCGTTCATAGAAACCGAAGGCTTCTTGCGGCGCGCGGGTGTTCAGCATGGCGAAATGGTGACGTGCCCTGTCGACAACGGTTTCGACCAGCATCCGGCCAAGGCCGGCGCGACGGTGGCGCGCGCTCACAAACAGGTGCCGGACCCGGCCGTGGCCCCTGCCCTCGAAATAGGGATCGATGTTCAACCCGCACACGCCGGCGAGTTCCCTTCCATACCATGCTCCGTACAGCGCCTCCCCCCGTTTCAGGAACTTGTTGCGGCCACTTGCCCAGCCATCCGCAAGGCGTACCAGCATCCAGTAGCCTTCCAGCCGGCTCTCTTCCTTCAGCGTGTCGAAGGCCGGCATGGTCGGCCGGAGCCGCTTGAGCACGTAGCCGACCTCTGGGATGGCGCCTGTCGATCCACCCATGGAGCTACTCCGCCGGGCGCGTCTCTTCGAGCACGCTGTCCTCGTGATAGAGAAAACCGCCGGACTGCCGCTTCCACAGCCGCGCATAGAGCCCGTCGAGCGCCACCAATTGGTCATGCGTGCCTTGCTCGACAATGCGGCCGCCGTCGAGCACCACCAGACGATCGAGTGCTGCGATCGTCGACAGCCGGTGGGCGATGGCGATGACCGTCTTGTTTTCCATCAGCCGCGTCAGATTCTCCTGGATCGCCGCCTCGATGTCGGAATCGAGTGCCGAGGTCGCCTCATCGAGAATCAGGATCGGCGCATCCTTGAGGAAGACGCGGGCGATCGCCACGCGCTGGCGCTGGCCTCCCGACAGCTTGACGCCGCGCTCGCCGACAAACGCCTCGTAGCCGGCGCGGTCCCTGTTGTCGCGCAAGGTCAGGATGAACTCGTGCGCCTCGGCCTTTTTCGCCGCCGCGATCACCTCCGCATCGGTCGCGTCAGGCATGCCGAGCTTGATGTTGTCGCGCAGCGAACGGTGGAACAGCGCCGTGTCCTGGCTGACGACGCCGATATTGGCGCGCAGCGAATTCTGCGTAACTTTGGCGACATCCTGGCCATCGATGGTGATCGACCCGCTCTCGAGATCGTAGAGGCGCAGGATCAGATTGGCGAGGGTCGTCTTGCCGGCGCCGGACGGTCCGACCAGCCCGACCTTCTCGCCTGGCCTGACGACAAGGTCGATGCCGTTCAGCACGCCGAAACCTTTGCCGTAGTGGAACTCGACGTTCTTCACCGCGATACGGCCGCCTGCCACGACGAGTTCCTTGGCGTCGGGCGCATCGGTGAGGCCGAGCGGCTGCGAAATCAGCGCCTTGGAGTTCTCCAGCACGCCGAGGTTTCGCAAGATGCTGTTGAGCTGCATCATCAGCCGGCCGAGCAGCATGTTGAGCCGCAGCACCAGCGACAGGGTGAAGGCGACCGCGCCGACGGTGATCGAGCCCTCGACCCAGAGATAGACGGCAAAGCAGCCGATCGCCGTGATCATGATGCCTGACAGCGTGGTCAGCGCCATGCGCACGCCGGTCAGCCGGCGGGTGAACGGGCGCAATGCGTCGAGATAGATGTCGAAACCGTTCCTGATGTAGCGGTCGTCGCCATCGGCCGAGAACAGTTTCAGCGTCTGCACGTTGGAATAGGAATCGACGATGCGGCCGGTGATCATCGAGCCGGCCTCGGCTGTTTCCTCGGCATGCTTGCGGATTGCCGGCAAATAGAGCTTGGCCAGCCAGCCGAAGGCGGAAATCCAGATCACCACCAGAACCGCCAGCCTGAGATCGAGGCCTGCGACCAGCGCCAGCGTCGTCACCGTGTAGACGATCATAAACCAGACGACCTCGATGAAGCTTTCCATCAAGTCGCCGGTCGCCTGGCCCGCCTGCCAGACCTTTGTCGCGATGCGGCCGGCGAAATCGTTCTGGAAAAAGGCGTAGGACTGGCGCGAGACATGCCGGTGCGCCTGCCAGCGCACCAGATTGTAGAAGCCCGGCGTGATCGTCTGTTCGTCGACCAGCGCCGACAGGCCGACGACGACGGTGCGGATGACCAGCACCACCACGGCCATGAAAACCAGTTCAGGGCCGGCGGCGGCCCACAGTGCGTGCCAGCTGCGCTCGGCGGGAAGCTGGTCGAGAATATCGACCAGCCGCCCGACGAAGTAGAACAGGCCGGCCTCGACCAGTGGCGCGATGCCGCCGATGACCAGCATGGCGAAGAAGGCGAACTTCGCCTGGCCGACATAGTGCCAGAGAAAGCCGCCGACACTGATCGGTGGCCGAAGATTCGCCGGCTCCCTGAACGGATAGACCCAGTTCTCGAACCAGCGATAGACGGCTGTCATCATGCGGCGGCCATCATTCTGCGGCTTGCCTCTTTGCAAGTGCGTCGTTGGCGGCGTCGGCGGGACCGTCCTCAAGCAGGAACCCGCCCGACTGGCGCTGCCAGAGCTGCGCGTAGAGCCCGCCCTTGGCGACGAGTTCTTCGTGCGAACCTTCCTCGATGACACGGCCCTTGTCCATCACCACCAGCCTGTCCATCGCCGCGATGGTCGACAGCCGGTGCGCGATGGCGATGACGGTCTTGCCTTGCATGAGCTTGTAGAGATTCTCCTGGATCGCCGCCTCGGCTTCGGAATCAAGCGCCGAGGTCGCTTCGTCAAGGATAAGTATAGGTGCGTCCTTCAACATAACGCGAGCAATGGCGACGCGTTGCCGCTGGCCACCGGACAATTTGACGCCGCGGTCACCGACATGGGCGTCGAAGCCCTTGCGGCCGCTGGCATCCGAAAGCCCCGATATGAAGTCCAGCGCCTCGGCGCGCCGCGCCGCCTCGACAAGCATCTCGTCGGTTGCATCGGGCCGGCCATAAAGGATGTTCTCGCGCACCGAACGATGCAGCAGCGAGGTGTCCTGCGTGACCATGCCGATCTGCGCACGAAGCGAATCCTGCTTCACAGCGGCGATTTCCTGGCCATCGACCAATATCTGCCCGGCTTCGAGGTCGTAGAAGCGCAGCAACAGGTTGACCAGCGTCGACTTGCCTGCGCCGGAACGGCCGACGATGCCGACCTTCTCGCCCGGCTTCACCGCCAGCGACAGGCCCTCGATCACACCCTTCTGCTTGCCGTAGTGGAAGCGGATGTCCTCGAAGCGGATCTCCCCCCTGGAGACGCTGATCTCCTTCGCGTCCGGCCTGTCCTCGACAAGGCGCGGCAGCGAGATCGAGGCGATACCGTCCTGCACCGTGCCGATGTTCTCGAACAGGCCCGACATTTCCCACATGATCCATTGCGACATGCCCCACAACCTGAGCACAAGGCCGATGACCACGGCGACCGCGCCGATCGTCACTGCTTGCCCCAGCCACAGCCACAGCGCCATCGCGGTCACCGAGAACAAGAGCAGCGCGTTCAGTATGTAGAGCGAGCCGAAAAGCACTGTCACCAGGCGCATCGACCGGTAGACCGTTTCGAGAAAGCCGGACATACCGTCTTTGGCGAATGACGCTTCGCGGCGTGCATGGCTGAACAGCTTGACCGTCTGGATGTTTGAGTAGCTGTCGACGACCCGGCCCGTCATGATCGAGCGCGCATTGGCCTGTTCCTCGCCGACCTTGCCCAGCCGGGGAATGAAAAACCGCAGCAAAAGGATATAGCCGACCAGCCAGACGCCGAGCGGCGCGGCCAGCCGCCAGTCGGCCGAGCCGACGATGAGCAGCATGCCGAGGAAGTAGACGATAACGTAATTCAGGACGTCGATCACCTTGATGACGCATTCGCGCACGGCGAGGGCCGTCTGCATCAGCTTGGTCGCGATGCGGCCGGCGAACTCGTCCTGGTAGAAACTCATCGACTGCTTGAGCAGATAGCGGTGCACCTGCCAGCGGATGCGCATGGGATAGTTGCCCATCAGCGTTTGCTGGTTGAGCAGCGAATGCAGCCATACCGTGCCCGGCAGTGCGAACAGCACGATGAAGGCCATGCCGGCAAGCTTCCAGGCTTCCGTCTGCAGGAAGGTTTCGCGATTCTGCCCCGACAGCCAGTCGACGATGCGGCCGAGGAAGCCGAACATCCACACTTCCGCGATCGCGATGGCCGTCACCAGCACTGCGTCGAAAAGGATATAGGGCCAGGCGCCGCGCGTATAATGCACGCAGAAGGCAACCAGCGTCTTGGGCGGCTCGACCGGTTCCGCCGCGGGGAACGGATCGAGCCTTTTTTCAAACCAGCTAAACAACAACATAGGTCATGCCTGTGAAATGTGTTTGCCGCTTACGCGGCACGTGAGCGTACGAAGTCCCCGGAACCCATGGCGTCGAGTGCCGACGGTCCGGAATCACCCGGACCGTCGGCAATGCTTCGCGCAATATAGGGGCTCGCGGGCTTTTCGCCGACAGCTGCGCCAGACGATCCTGACGACACGGTGCCGCCAGCCCGGTTTTTCGCGCCAGGCCGGATCAGCCGGATGATCCGGCGCACCAGCGACGGCCGCCCGGGATCGGGAACCGCGCGCGAAAAATCGACATCCGGCAGCATGCCGCGATGCGGCCGGCGGCGAACCTCGGCGTGAACCGCCGACGAATAGGTGTCGCCGATCAGCAGCGCCCAGGTCGGCAGTCGGTGGATATGCAGGCTCCTCGAGCCCGGTATTCTGTAGGGATCGAACATCGGTCCGTCCTCCGTGTGAAAATCGAGATAAAAAGGCGAAGCAATATCGTCCGCCGGCATTCGCCCGGAGGCACGCATTGCATCGGTCCGGACATGACGAGTGTCGGTCCGGACAGCTTCAGTTGGGGCGTTCAGCCCTTTTGACTTTTTGAAAAACATCGCAGGATTCCTTCGAGTGCCGAAAAATCGTTTCGGCGGGAATCGGTGCGATCAAGTCTTAGAGAGTCAGGAGAATCGTCGTACCGAAACCGCCGGCAGGCAGGTAAGCCCACGAGAGGGGCGCTGGATGTGCATGGTCATCATGAATTACCCCTCCATCGGTTCGGGTTGACAATGCTGGTTGTATACCCGACTTCGCAGAAAATGGCCACCCGCAGGTCCAGCAATTTCCAAAACCGCCAAGCCGCTGTGGCCGATCCGCCACTTATTAGAAGGACGCGGAAATGAACCGTCGTCTCCGCATCGCGCTCTACCAGCCTGACATTGCCGGCAACACCGGAACAATCCTGCGCTTCGCCGCGTGCCTCGGACTTGGCGTCGACATCATCGAACCGGCCGGATTTCCGCTCTCCGACAAGGCGCTCAAGCGAGCCGGCATGGACTATCTCGAAATGGCTGCCCTGACCCGGCATGTCGACTGGCACGCCTTCGAGGAATGGCGCAAGGCTGGTTCGCACCGGCTGGTGCTGCTGTCGACCAAAGCCACGACGGCCTACACCAGCTTCAGCTTCGCGGACAATGACGTCCTCCTGTTCGGCCGCGAATCCGCAGGCGTGCCGGATCCTGTCCATCAGGCGGCGGATGCGCGCCTGACCATCCCCATGCAGGGTACGGCGCGCAGCATCAACGTGGCGCTCTCCGTCGCCATGGTGGTGGGCGAAGCCATCCGGCAACTCGGATAACGGCACTCCGTCTCCCGACATCTCGACCCAGGCGCACATCGCCTTCTCCTTCGTTTGCACATCCAGGGTTTCTTCGCTACAAGCTCAACTTAACTTGAGGTCAAGCAGAAAAATCGGGACGGAAAATCAGACATGGCGCCTGTAACGGAATTAACGGTTGGCCAGGTGGCCATGCGCAGCGGGGTGGCGGTGTCGGCGCTGCATTTCTACGAGGCCCGCGGCTTGATCCGCAGCCACCGCACGTCGGGCAACCAGCGCCGCTACGGCCGCGACGTGCTGCGGCGCGTGGCGATCATCAAGGTCGCACAGGAGGTCGGCATCTCGCTGGCCGAAATCGGTGCCGCACTTGAATCACTGCCCGAAAGCCGCACGCCGACGCGCGACGACTGGAACCTTTTGTCGACCGCCTGGCGCGACGGGCTCGATCACAAGATCGCCCAGTTGAAGAAACTGCGCGACGGGCTGACCGACTGCATCGGCTGCGGCTGCATGTCGATCGACAAATGCCCGCTGCGCAACAAGGGTGACCGGCTGGCACGCGAGGGAACGGGGGCAAGGAGGCTGGTCGCTCTTCCTTCTCCCCGTTCACGGGGAGAAGGTGCCTGAACGCAGTGAAGGCGGATGAGGGGCGGCGCCAGCATTGAGAGGTTCGCGCCGCCCCTCAACCTGCCTGCCGGCACCCTCTCCCCGTAAACGGGGCGACGAAGTCCTAGTCGGCCGCAGGCAACCGCCTGATGGTGAACTCGATCAGGTCGCCCGGCCGCTCGAACCAGCTTTCGATCTCGGTCCAGTAGGCCTGCTTGGGAAAGCGCTCGAACCATTCCTTGGCCTTGAGCCGGGCATCGGAGCGTGGCAGCACGAAGGTCTCGCGCAGGAAACCGTCGCGCGGCATACGCACGCGCTCGGCACGGCTTTGGTCGAGCCTTTTCTTTAGGCCATCCAGCGGCGGTCTTGCCGGGGTGCGCACGAAACAACTCCTGCACCGTAATGACACTTGACCCTGTCCCCTAAGAGATTAGGGATCGCGCCGGCAAAAGACGAGTCATTTGTGGGACTCGCCGCCCCAACCGGAGACGGCATTTGGAACGACCAGAAATACCGGCGGGCCTGCCCGCCGACATCGAACAGAAGAAGATGAAGGCGCGCCTCTGGTTCGAGGCGCTGCGCGAACGCATCTGCGCCACCTTCGAGCAGATCGAGCAGGATCTTGGCGGGCCGCTGGCCTCGTGGTCGCCCGGCCGCTTCGAAAAGACGCCATGGGAACGTGACGAGGGGCGCGGCGGCGGCGGCACCATGTCGATGATGCACGGTCGCGTCTTCGAAAAGGTCGGCGTCCACACATCGACCGTCCATGGCGAGTTCTCACCCGAATTCAGGAAGCAGATGCCCGGTGCCGAGGAAGACCCGCGCTTCTGGGCATCCGGCATTTCGCTGATCGCGCACCCATGGAATCCCAACGTTCCGGCCGTGCACATGAACACGCGCATGGTGGTCACATCCAGCCAATGGTTCGGCGGCGGTGCCGATCTGACACCGGTGCTCGATCGCCGCCGCACCCAGGACGACCCCGACACGGTCGCCTTCCATCGCGCCATGCAATTCGCTTGCGAGAAGAATGTCGCGGTGGCCGATTACCCAAAATTCAAGGCCTGGTGCGACGAGTACTTCTATCTGTCGCACCGCAACGAGCCGCGCGGCACCGGTGGCATCTTCTTCGACTGGCTGCATTCGGGTGAGGACAAGGGCGGCTGGAATGCCGATTTCAACTTCGTCCAGGATGTCGGCCGCGCTTTTCTCGTCGTCTACGGCCACCTTGTGCGCGCCAACTTCAACGAGAACTGGACCGATGGCGACCGTGACGAACAGCTCATCCGCCGCGGCCGCTACGTCGAATTCAATCTGCTTCACGATCGCGGCACCATATTCGGACTGAAGACCGGCGGCAATGTCGCCGCCATCCTCTCCAGCCTGCCGCCCGAGGTCCGCTGGCCGTAACAAAATGGTGAGCCCGGCGTGAGCCGCATTGATGTCCCATTCGCTCGAAATGGGCATGGAATGTGGCACACGATGCGGCGGAAAATTTCTTTTTCGTCTAATAGGCTCTTGAAAAGACTGGTCTATTTGTGGCGTGGGGTCGGGAAGCGCCGGCGGTTCGCCTGCGCGCAATTTCAGGAAAGTGCGAAACGGCTTTCCGACCGGAATTGCGTCAAGACAAAGCGAGCCGCGACCCGACGCGACCGGACGGCCCAAGACGACGCGGGACATCTT
>NZ_RZPW01000005.1:0-17533 GCF_003998455.1 Mesorhizobium sp. M7A.F.Ca.CA.001.08.2.1
CAAGGTGCGCGTCGCCATGAGCAACGCCTTCGCCATGGGCGGTACGAACGCAGTTCTGGCATTCAGGCAGGTGTAGAAGCCATGCAAGACGCCTCATTTGAGGTCACCTGTCGTATCTAGCTGCTTGAGGGGCGGGGCATTGTGATACAGGGAGAGCTGTGGGGTCCCTCCTTCTCGGCCTCGACGATTTGGAAGGAGCCTGTGCGGCGAAACGGGCTAGACGCCCCCAGGCCCAGAACTTGGGCGAAACCAACTCCCACCAAAGGACAGCCGGTTTAGTAGCCGAACAATGAAACCTCGCTCGACGAGCCGCCGTCTCTACTGTCTCCGGCCTCACGCGGTTGAAGCGAACAGCGCAGCAGCTACTGTTCCGCACAACTCGGATGGCAATTGGGACAAGTCCGCACATGTCGTCACGTACGCTGAACGCCGCAGGTACAGCCAAACTGGGGCGGGGCGTTTCTGCCGTTTTGATAGAATTCTATCAAACTGACAATTTTCCTTGCATAAATGCAAGGAGAGCTCGGTTGACTCCCCTCCTTTCTTGTCAAGGATGAGTTTGCAGGCTGCGGTGCGGCAGAAGCCGGACAGAACAGCGACCGGTCGAGTAAAGGCCTGCGCAAACCGCATATTGCGAGCGCCCGCGCGGAGGAAGACGCTCGTCCTGGTGAAAGGCAACGATGCTCAGGCGCCATTGCCATTTGCCGAGGGCGTCCGCGCGCCGAAAATTTCGAAGCAACAAAGGTGAGATCGAGAATGATGATGACGAAATACAACACAGCTCACCGTCCAGTGCAGTTCTACCGGCGGGTGGCGGAGTGGGATGGGCTGCCAAATGGAACGTAAAAAGATCAGCAAGGAGATGCTTGGCGATAGTCAGGCGCTGCGCAAGCTGCGTGAGCACCTTGTCAAGGTGGCCAAGGCGAAGACTACGGTCCTGTTGCGAGGTGAATCCGGAACCGGTAAGGAGCTGGTTGCCAAAGCCATTCACGAGCTCTCGCCTCGCGCCAAGCAGCCCTTCATCAAGGTCAATTGCGCGGCGCTCACCGAGACGCTTCTGGAATCTGACTTGTTCGGTCATGAGAAGGGTGCCTTCACCGACGCGAGCAGTTTGCGCAAGGGGCGCTTTGAGGCTGCCGACAAAGGCACATTGTTTCTGGACGAGATTGGCGAAATATCAGGTTCGTTCCAGGCTAAGCTGCTGCGTGTCCTGCAGGAGCAGGAGTTTGAGCGCGTCGGCAGCAACCACACCATTAAAGTTGATGTTCGCGTGATTGCCGCAACGAACAGGGACTTGGAAACGGCAGTTCAACGCAAGGAGTTCCGGCAAGACCTCTATTATCGCATCAACGTCGTCACTTTACGCGTGCCGGCATTGCGCGAAAGGCGAGGTGATATTCCGCTCTTGGCCGCTCAGTTTCTCAAGAATTTCAATACTGAGAATGATCACACGCTGACCTTCGCTCCCGAAGCGATTGAGGTGCTAATGAACTGCGAATTTCCAGGCAACATCCGAGAGCTCGAAAACTGCGTTCAACGGACGGCAGTTCTGGCGACGGGTCCATCAATCCTCAGAACTGACTTTGCCTGTTACGCGGATCAGTGCTTGGCCGCGGCGCTGTGGAAGAACGGACCGCCGACGTCAGAGAAGTCGACTACGATCGAGCCTTCCGCCGCCTGTGCCGCCCCGCCCGTCGGCGACGGGCAAGCGCCGATAGGCCCTGCCACGAGTCGTGGTAGGGTGCCCGATGCCGATACGGTCATTGCTGCCATGGAAAAGTGTGGCTGGGTGCAGGCAAAGGCGGCGCGCCTGCTCGGTTTGACCCCGCGCCAGATCGGCTACGTGCTGAGAAAACGCGGTATCGAGATCAAGCGTCTCTGAAACAACCCGCCGAGCAAGAGCTGGAGCAGGTCAAGCATTGGTGCTCTGGCGAGCCCATCGGCCAGGCTTACGAAGTGGGTGTGAACAGCGCTGCCAAGATTCCGGCCGTGTGCTTTCTACCACGTAGTCATACTGGGGCTCTGCGACTGACAAA
Organism: Mesorhizobium sp. M7A.F.Ca.CA.001.08.2.1; assembly: GCF_003998455.1. Classification (NCBI taxonomy): domain Bacteria; kingdom Pseudomonadati; phylum Pseudomonadota; class Alphaproteobacteria; order Hyphomicrobiales; family Phyllobacteriaceae; genus Mesorhizobium; species Mesorhizobium sp. M7A.F.Ca.CA.001.08.2.1. The sequence continues at coordinate 2,037 of NZ_RZPW01000005.1, forward strand.
CTAAAAAGGAGTAATCCTATGGCTAGGAACTTCGCTCTACACCGCAAGGGCAAATCAATTCGACGTGCCTGGATCCAGAAATAATCGATGTATTATTGGTGACACGCCAGCATGCGTAGAGGCGACGCGCAGATCTCCGCTGGCGGGACCTGGTCGATACATTAGCTGATGGCTTACCGCTCGATATCACGCAATCTGAGATGGGCATGAAAGTGAGTTCGACCGCTGGACAGTTGCCGACCTCGTCAGGTATTGGCCCCTGCGACCGGTTGATCTGCGATATCCAAATTCGCGGAAGTTGGTCGAGACGAAACTGTCGCCCCGGCTCGTGACCGACCGCGCGCCCGGCAAGACCGAGTTACAAAGTTGCCGAGGCAGTTTGATGTGCGTTCCTGCATCACTGTACGGGACACGACCTGACGGGAGACTATGATGCGTAGCCAAAAAGAAAAGATGCTCGCAGGCGAGTTTTACAATGCGGCGGATCCGGAGATCCAAGCTGACCTGTTGGCCACCGGGGCTTGGCTCAAGCGGTACAATGATACGCTGGGGCAGACCACGGGGCATTGGCATGAGCTTTTGTCCGAGCGGCTGGGAGAGGTTGGGCGCGGAACGGTCATCCGTCCGCCCTTTTTTTGCGACTACGGATTCAATATCCGCATTGGAGCCAATGCCTACATCAACTTCAACTGCGTTATTCTTGACGTGGTAGAGGTCAAAATCGGGCAAGGAACGGCAATTGGGCCTGCTGTGCAGATTTATACCGCCGATCATCCACATGATGCCGAGCAGCGGCAGGCCGGCCTGCAGGTCGGGCGTCCTGTTCACATTGGCAGCCGTGTCTGGATCGGCGGTGGAGCAATCATTCTGCCTGGCGTCACGATTGGTGATAATGCAGTGGTAGGCGCTGGCTGCGTGGTCACACGAGATGTTCCCGCCGGGGCAAAGGTAGTGGGAATTCCTGCTCGCGTGGCCGACCCACATAAACAGGCATAATCAACCTCGTTGACCCTGGAGGTGCATGCGAACTGTCGAAACTGTGCCGAATTTTTGTCGAAGCCATTGAGCGCTGCATATGTTGTCGCGACTCGGGCGCTTCAGTTCTTTTGCCACGGGGGTCACAAGATCATGTGCGTAATGCCGCCGCAACGTGCTCACGTCCCGCAGCAGCGGACCCTTTCACATCGCCCAACGAATTCAGAGCCTACGTTGTGCTGCCACTAGCATTACTACTCACGAATGTATTCCCAACTGAGTTTTCGCCCTTGGAGGCAAGCAGCGACTCACCAGCAATCGCCGGCCATTAATCCTGGCTAGCATCGACCCCGACAAGGCGAGCCGCGGCGTTGCGGATCGGCATGTCGATGACCGTGATTGCGCCTTCGGCAAGGAAACGACGTTCGTTTCTGGTCAGCGTAGCCGAATCGATCACCGCAAAATGTGGGCCAGTGGAGCGCTTCATCAGCTGTCTGGCATATGTGCGCAGCATCTGATCGTTGAAGCGGCAGCCCACGAAGAAAAAACCCCGGTTGACGCGCCGTTGCTTCACCGCGTCCGGGATCGGCGTCTGGATATCAATTTCGGTTAGGACTTCGACGTAATCGGAATCAGCCACGAGGAAGTTTGCCGCCGGCCTGACGCTGCCGTGCGGCGCATAGAGCACCGTCCTAGCCACTTGTTCGGCCTCGAGTTCTGTTCCTGACAAATCGTAAGTTCTCGTCCAGATGTTACCGATTCCGGTCGCGCGCGTCGTTCCTTGTATCTCGACAACGTCTGTTTGGCCGGCCTCTGCAAGGGCTGCTCGCATGGCGCCATCGTACCAGCTGTCGATGATGACAGACAGTTGAAGGGTTGCGAGCCAGGCGTGAAGAACGGTCGGCTCGGCGGGGGCTGCGAATATCTCCGCCATCCACGCTTGGAGAGTCCGACGATGTCGGCGCTGCTCGATAAACTGCGCGACCGACCACATATTGGTGCGAATCCTGGAAGGGGCAGGCGCCCGCTTGTTGAGGGCCGCGGCGACATCTTCAGGGGTGCAAGGTACAGGTGATTCCGGTGGGTTAAGCTGCAGAAGACCAGGACCGAGATAGGGGATCACTCGATCGGCCTTGAGAGCGCCGTTCAGCAGGTCAATCAGTTTTTTGGCAAAACTGCCCCGGACGACGACGAGATGGTCCCAGCTCAGCATCGTGTTCATACGCGTTTCCTCTCCGCCACTGAACCCACCGGCATCAGGCCCCGTCGGAAATCTTCATCGCCTCGACGGTGATCGGCAAACGCGTGTCGCGCGGAAGGTCGGGCAGCATGAGCCGCCAACCGTTCCTGAGCGTCACGGTCCCGCCCCATAAGTCAGCGTTCTCAATCTCGGTGATCGGCTCTTCGAGATCCTTCTTGGGGACATAAGCCGACAAGCCAGTAGCAGTCCTGCGAATCATTACTTTCATCCGGCTGTTCCCCCGTTGGAAATGCCTTCAGCTCCGCAGGGAACCTCGACTTTGTCGAGGCTAATGAGTTCGCGCGCTCGCATGCCGACGACCGTGCCACGATCGATCCATTCGACCGCATAGATGAAGAATTGCTGGAGAAAGGTTCCAATGTCGCGCACGTAGCCTTCGTCGCCCTTCCGCACGAGGTTTTCGCCGATCTCCTTGCCGGGATAGGTGCCGTCGTTTTTTATGTGGCGTATCGCACGGACCCGCTCACCCTGCATGAACCGTGGCGGTCTGCCGATTTCGACCTCCTGTTCGCGTCTGGACCACATGCTGTCCATTCCTTTCTCGAGGCTTTTGTTGTGGTCGCGGGTTGCAGGCGTCGTCGTGCGGCGAACCCGACCGTTTCGGTAGGAATCAAGCGGGAACGCAGGTTTTCGGTACCGGACAGACCGACACGCATTGCTGCGTATCGAAGGCCTCCTTGCATTCGGTGCACTTGTTTGGATCGATCACATAGGCGTCGCCCTTGAACTTGATCGCTTCCGAAGGACATTCGAACTCGCAGGCCCCGCATTGGGTACATTGGGATGCGATGATCTTTAAAGCCATTCTAACTCCTGGTTATCGGACGAGACGGCTCAGGCCGTCGCCGCTAGTGGTCTGATCCCAAACTCTGCCGCGTAAAGTGCGCTGACTGCGGTCTCGATGTAGTCATGGCCATAGGCGTCGGTTACGCGCAGTCCAGCTCGCGAGAGTTGTTCCTTCGGGCGATTTCCGATCTTGGCGCATAGCACTATGTGTATGCCTTCGAGCGCTGCGATGACGCCCTCGAGGATGGCGTCTTCGCCCCCGCCTCCGAGGCAATACCGCTCGACCTTCCGATGCCCGACCAAGCTGATCCCTCTAGGCGAGACTTCATAAACCTGGAATTCCTTCGCGTGGCCGAAGTGTTCGTTGACCCGTCCACCTCCCTTAGTGGCCACCGCAACCAGAAGCGACTTTTCGGAGTCTGTTGCCTTGACCATACCGATGGCCTCGCTCCTCGCCGCCTCATGATCACGGCGCTCGTGTGCGACCACCTGCCGATAGGCCTGACGCTTGCCAGCATCGTAGGCGACATCGTCGGGAATCCCGTCCAGCGTGAATTCCTGGCCACGATCTTCACCGAGCAGGCCGACAGCATCTGCCCGGCACTGCCGGCAGTGGCGCATCAACTTGGCGCCACCTTCAAGTCGATCCTGAAGAGCCATCATCTCCATTGCCGTTGGGCCGCGCTGCCCGATGAGTCCGTAGTGGGTACCGTGCGCCGGGTCCGAAATCAGAGGCATCACGTTGTGCAGAAACGCGCCCCGCTCCCTGACCATTTTGTTCACCTCAAACAGGTGCTGGTCGTTCACTCCAGGAATCATCACCGAGTTGATTTTGGTGAGGATGCCGCGCGCGCTCAGCATCTCCAGGCCCAGCATCTGCCGCGCGTGCAAGATTCGAGCGGCTTCGATGCCGAAGTAGCGGCGATTTTCATAAAAGATCCATGGATAGATCTTCGCGCCGACTTCCGGGTCGACCATGTTGATGGTGACCGTCACGTGATCAACATTCATTTCGGCAAGCTCGGCGACATGGTCCGGCAGCACGAGCCCATTAGTGGAGACGCACAGCTTTATGTCGGGGATTTCCCTGATGACGCGGTCGAGCGTTGCCTTCGTTTTCTCCCAATCGTAACAGGCATCCCCCGGCCCAGCGATGCCAAGAACCGAAAGCTGCGGAACTTTGTTGGCAACGGCGATGACCTTGCGTAGCGCTTGGTCGGGCGTCAACTTCTCAGACACAACACCAGGCCGGCTCTCGTTGGCGCAATCGTATTTGCGATTGCAATAGTTGCACTGGACATTGCAAGCCGGCGCGACCGCCACATGCATACGCGCGAAATAATGATGCGCTTCCTCCGAAAAGCAGGGGTGATCCTTGATCCTTTCCCAAATAGCCGGATCCCCTTCGCCCGGGCTGGTCGGCGACGAGCCGTAGGAGGACGATGCGCAGCCACCGGATTTCGCGGCTGCCAGAAAACCCTCGGATGTCGTGCTAGTCGGCCCCTCAATCGAAACTGTCGGTGAGGACATCAAACGGCTCCGTTGCTGGTAACGTCGCGGTTCAAGGTGCAAGAGCCATACCAACTGAAAAAAGCGGCTTCAGTTCACTATTCGGGTCGATATCGCATTGTGTCAGGCCGGCGCGACACAATTTTGTCCTGCTTGCGACAGTGCAAGTCCAAATCCGTTCAGAAGCACGAAGCACTCCTTGTCGCGCACAGGGCGCGCAAGACCACTGGCCTGACGATTGGCTCATCAGGCTCTTAGAAGTTCCTTCACCTCGATACTATGCCGGCGTATCGCCTAGCCGACTTGTCGCAGCTTGAGGCCGAGAATTCGAGCCGCATTAGCCTGAACCCAGCCGGCCTTCTCCATTGTGTCGATCAGCCGTCACGCTCCGTCCGCCGCGGTCCCAGCCCCCGTCCGGCCGTATCGTTAGAATCGCAAGTGCCCATCTCGTGTTCAGGCGGGCGCCGATGCGCCGAACCGGCATCGTGCTGGCCCGTGAGAGCTCGTCGATGACATTGCCACGTTCCGAAAGATTGGTTCCTTCCAGAGGAGAACGCCAAGCACGCAGTTCTCCGGCTCGGACGTTGCCGGGGAAATAGCATTGCGAGATCAGCTCAACTGCCGACGGCGCAAAGCCATGGTTCTCCATATTTCAAGGGTAAGCGCTGTGTCCTTCCAGGAGGACCCGCGATCTGTGGGCCTGCCGATTCTGAGGTGGATCGGAGATCGGCTTGTGTCTGAACTTGAACTTACGATTGACCCTGAGCGGCAGCCTCGGCGTTTTCGAGGGTGATCAACGGCGCTGTTGGTCGGCGGCATTGGTCGATGGACGACAAGGCACGGAGTCATCTCCGAGACCCTGGAGCCGACGCGGTGATCTCGGAGGTTGCCCGGCGCTACGGGCTGCGGCCGCGGCGGAACGCTCGCAAGCTTGCGACGTCGGCAGGACAGGCCACTCCCGCCTAGTGGTTTCGGTGGCGCCACCGGAACGACCCGTTGGGCCTATCCGTGCACCAGAGCTCAAGGCCACGGCCTGAGAATCGGCCGCCGCTCACCCTACTTGGTTCCTCAGCCGACTGCGCTAAGAAGGAGAGCAACTTCCGTCGGCGCGAGGATCATTGCGTCGTGGCCAGTGGCGAGTTCCTGCCACGCCCAGCCATCCTGCTTCGCGACCCATTCTCGCGCTCCCGCCATCGGCGGGTGGAGTGGATTAGTGCAGACGACATAGGTTCGGGGTCTGCCGTTGCCGAGCGGGTGCTCGAGCTTAAGTCCGCTTTCGTAGGTGCCTGCCGGATGCGGTGTTATCCGGCGCCGCACCCAGTCCGTGAGCGAGTGTCCCTCGGGAATGCCGAATGCTGTTGGCGGCGGAGTCGGCATGAAGATACCCCGTCCTTCCTCCGCAACCAATTTTCGACGGGCGGCGACGATGTCGGGGGGCATGGTGCTGAATACACTTTGACCGCTCTCGACGATGGCGCCGTCGAGATAAACGAGATGGCTGATATGGTCGGGTATCCGGTCGGCGGCGCCGGTGATGCTGATGCCGCCTAGACTGTGACCGACAAGGATCACATCGCTCAGCTCTTCCGTCACAATGTGGTTGACGATGTCGGTCACGAATGTGTCGGGCGTGATGTCCTTGCACAGCAAATGTGCGCGTTCGCCGACACCTGGTCGGCGTGGTCACGTGGCATCCCATCTTGCGAAGATTGGCAGCCACGTCCCGCCAACACCATCCGCCATGCCAGGCACCATGCACTAGCACATACGTCTTTGCCATGGGTTGTGCCGTTCCACTTGCTCACCGGCCGTTGTGGCTGCCATCCGGCACGATGGCCGGGCGTTGTCCCAAAGGGGCTCGACCACGTGACCGGTGATAAGTCCGGCGCACAGGGCAGCGCCGTGGCCTGAGGACACCGCTAACGAGTCAAGGAAATTTGAATTGCGAAAGGCCAATATTCACTAGCTCTTTGCAAGTGGATGGAGAGGCTCATGGTGTGCCGCAGTTGCTCGCTGCCGGCATGCTCTTGGCACCGGCTGATCATCCGAACTTGAACAGGACACCAAAGCCGCCGCGCGGATAGTTCCACTCGATGTCGCCGCCTTTCTCGCACAATATCCGGCAGGTGCCGCATTCCATGCAGCCGTCGGCGGTGATCTCGACTTGACCCTTGTCATTCAACTCATAGCATTTCGCCGGACAGACGTAGGTCAAGGCAAGCAAGTTCGCGCTTGGCTTGTCGTGCGGTCGCACTATGATATGGGGGCGGCCGGAATCGACCAGATAGCGGTTCTGGTAAAGTTTGTCCTCGACACGAACCTTCGTCACTGCGATCGTCATCTTGTACCCTCTTCAGCGCCATGCCAATGCCAGGCGGACCGCGTCGCTGACCAACCCCCAGCGCGAGCGCGCGTTGATGAAGGCGGCCGTGGTGTTCTTTTCCTTCTCGATCTTCGGCGTGCCGTCGACACGCATGAAGTTCTGAGCGGCATGCGACATCAACCGCGGATAGCTGTCAAAAAAGTTGCTGGAATTGGTGTGGAGTAAGGCTGGCATGTCCTTGTATTTCTTAAGATCCTTGATCACAAAGGAGTCATCCAGCATCGTCTTGTAGAGCGCAAGGTTCGCTTTGGTCATAGGACCGTTGCGGCTTTTGACTTTGATGATCGCCTCAGCCGCGACGCGACCCGAGGTCATGGCAAGGTTCGAACCCTCACGGTGAATGGCATTGTTCAGTTGCGCTGCGTCGCCGACGATGACCCAACCGTCGCCGAAGAGCTGCGGAATGGCCCTGTAACCACCTTCGGGGATAAGATGGGCGGCATATTCTTTCACCTCCGAGCCAGCGATCAGCGGCCGGATCGAAGGATGGTTTTTCATCGCATCCAGGAGGGCGGACGGGCTCTCCATCGTCGCGGCGAAATCCGAGACCAGGCAGCCGATGCCGAGTGAAATCGACTCCTTATTGGTGTAAAGGAAGCCGAGCCCGGCCATGCTGCGAGAGATCGTGCCCACGGCCTCGATTACGCAGCCTTCATCGCCCTTGACACCGAACCGCTGGCCAATGACCTCTTCGGGCAAGAAATGCATTTCCTTGACGGCAAGCGCCACGGTCTCCGGCTTCGGCATCTCGCGCAGGCCTGCGCGAGTGCCAAGCAATCCCGACACCCCTTCTGCGAGAACGACCACATTCGCGAAGACCACTCCGCCAGCCCGGTCTGTGCGGACGCCGATCACCTTGCCATTGCCATCACGGACGAGTTCCGTCGCGGTCGTCTCACACAGGACCGTCGCGCCAGCCTCGCGCACCTTGCGGGAAAACCATTTGTCGAACTGGGCGCGGATGATCGTGTAGCGGTTGGGTTTCGCCTCATTGAAGTCGTCCGACCGGTAATGAATTCCGGTGTGAGACGTGTCGTCCATCACCCAAAGTCGCTGTTCGACCAGGTGCCGCTCGAGGGGCGCATCATCGCGGAAGTCCGGGATGATCTTCTCCAGCATGTTCGCGTACATTATGGCACCCTGGACGTTCTTGGAGCCCGGATATTCCCCGCGCTCCAACTGCAGTACCTTCAGCCCCTGGCTTGCCAAAGTGTAAGCAGCTGCGTTTCCAGACATGCCAGCTCCGACCACAATGGCATCGAATTGTTCAATCATGTCCTCTCCCTCAACTCGCAAGCTTGTCTCGACTGTGCGGCGACAGCCGCCGGGTGAAGGCTTCCGTCAGTGCGGGCAGGAAGCGGATTGCATCCGTGACGATCCCGAGGTGGGCGAACTCGAAAATCGGCGCGTTCGGATCGGTGTTGATCGCGACGATGAGATCGGCCCCCTCGACCCCAACTCGGTGCTGGATGGCGCCGGAAATTCCGGCCGCGATGTAAAGCTTCGGTCGAATGGTCTTGCCAGTTTGTCCAATCTGTCGATCAGCCGGCATCCAGCCCTTCTGGACCAAGGGGCGCGAACAGCCATGCTCGGCGCCGATCGCTCGGGCAAGATTCTTCACAAGCTGAAGGTTCTCCGCCGCTCCGAGACCGAGGCCTCCCGCAACCACGACATCCGCATAGGCAAGATTTGCCATTGCCGACTGGTTATCCGGTAGGAAGCCGAGGACTTTGGTGACGATATCGTCCTCAACGAGCGACAGCTTGTGCCGCATGACACGCCCGACCGGCTTATCCACCCGTTGCGGCATAGGCATGACCCTTGGTCGCACCGTCGCCATTTGCGGCCGGTAATTTAGTGTATAGATCGTACACAACAATGAGCCACCAAAAGTCGGACGGGTCGCGGCGAGTGAACCGTCGGAATCTACATCAAGTTCGGTGCAGTCGGCCGTGAGCCCCGTCTGCAGGGTCGTCGCTACCGAGCCTGCAAGATCCCTGCCCAGTGTGGTCGCGCCGAGAAGGAGGATTTCGGGTTTATGGGTATTGACCAGATCCGTGAGCGCCTTGGCGAACGGCTCGTTCCGGTAGTCGGCGAGCGGCGGCGCATCGACGATGTAGACAAGATCCGCCCCGTAAGCGAAGGCCTCGGCAACAGCGTCCTCGACCATCTCGCCCGGCGGTCCCAGCACGACGCCCGCGAGCTGGACTTCAAGCTTGTCGGCTAATTTGCGGCCTTCGCCCAGCAGTTCGAATGATACAGGATGCACATTGCCGCGTTCGAGCTCGAGGAAGACCCACACGTGCCGGTAGTCTTTGAAACGGTCGGGAAGTTCTTTCTTTACACCGGCACGGCCGGGGGCAATGCGAGGGGTAGTTTGGCTTGCGGTCGACATTTTCTGCTCCTGGCCGTCACGTGCCGCTGTTGAAGGCCAGCTCATGTTCCAGCGCCGGCCGGCGGGTTAAGATATCGGCGATGAGTTCATCGGCTATGTCCTGCAAGCCCCTTTCCGCGGTGTCGATCTGCGCCGCCCTTTCTGCCCGTGCGGTGGGGGCGAAAACACGCTTGACGACTGTAGGCGAGCCACGCAGACCGCACCGGGTGAGATCGTCAATGCCGGCGTCGGCTGCAGTCCACTTCACGACTTGGCTGCGCGCCGCGCACAGAGCCTGCTGGAGCGAGCCCCGGCGGATTTCGTTGGTGTCTTCCAGCATTGTAATGAGGCAAGGGAGTCTGCTCTTCAGCAACTGGGTGCCGCCTTCGGCGCGACGCGCGACTTCGATCTCTCGCGTATCGCGGTCGATGGAGGCAATCTTCGCGACATAGGTAAGTTGCGATAAATCTAGGCGCTTGGCTATGCCCGGTCCGACCTGGGCGGTATCGCCGTCAATCGTCTGCTTGCCGGTGAAGACGATGTCCGGCCTGCCGAAAGTCTCCCCAATTTTTGCGATTGCTTGCGAAAGAGCAAAGGAAGTCGCCAGCGTATCGGATCCGGCAAAATAGCGGTCCGTCAAGAGAACTGCTCGGTCAGCACCGTAACCGAGCGCCTTTCGCAGCGAGTCCTCCGCCATGGGCGGACCCATTGTGAGCACAGTAACCTCGCCACCATGAACGTCGCGCAGTTTGAGCGCTTCTTCCAGGGCGAACAGGTCGTAAGGATTGATGATGGTCGGAACACCCTGACGCATGATCGTGTTCGTCACCGGGTGCACGCGGATCTGTGCCGAATCCGGCACCTGCTTGATGCAGACTACGATATGCATTGGCGGTTTCTCTAAGCTCCCAGTCCGGATTCGTGCTTGGCGGTTCACCTCATTGCCTGCATCGTTCATGCCAAGTCGTCTTCCTGCCTCTATTCCAGAAGGTGGCTTCGTTTGCTTCCGAGGAGGCGTCATGAGGACTGGATTTGTCGACTTCTCGACATTGTCGCGTCGCAGCCGTGTCGGGCTCATTACTTTCCGAACCGCTTCAGTGCAGAGTCGAGCGGGACGAAGGCGCGGCCAGGTGCGGGACATATGTTTGGATCGTGGTCCCTTAGCACCTTGAACACACGTTGCGTGAGCGGCGAGGAAGTCGCGAAATCTTCGTAGGCGCGTTCCAGCTTGGCGCGCACCCGCGCGGCGATTACCTGGTTAGGCAGACCGGAGAAATCTTCTTCGGCAAGGTATTGGCCCACGCGCTTCATGATATGGAGCCGCGAGACATTCATCACTTTCGGGTCATAGGAGACGCCAAGGCAGGCGAAGAAGTCCTCCGCGGCCGACAGGCCCTTCAGTCGCGCTAGGATATCGGTGCGATCGATCGGGCGGCTATCAGCGGAGCAGTTCATTGTATTCTCCCGGCGCGTAATTGTGGTGTCGATGCATTGGTGACATTGCTGACGGCGTGCCGACCTCTGGCACGGCGGCTGGGCAAGAGACTTGGCGATCTCAAGCTTTTCTGAAGTGGTGAAGGCGACCCCGAGTTTGACTGCTCTCCATTGCGCAGGGTCGTCACGTTGAGGAAGACCTCACGGCTTGTCGGCTATTGTGCCGCTCGGACCCGGGCCGGAATGAAGCTGTTCTGCACCTCGCCCGCACAGTCCAGCACTGGGAACGGCCCGTAGCTTCTCGGTGATCGCAGGCAGGACCTCAAGCACGCGGTCTACGTCATCTTCGCCGTTGTCACGCGACAAGGAGAAGCGGACTGCCCCACATGCCGCGTTCATAGCGATCAGAACATGGCTCGGTTCCAGTGAGCCAGAGGCACAGGCGGACCCGGCGGAACAGGCGATTCCCAGCCGGCTCAGGACAATTGGAATTGCATCGCCTTCGATACCTTCGAATCCAATGTTTGCAGTGTTTGGCAATCGCTCTTGCGGATCGCCGTTGATGGATGTGTTTGGGATGCGCTGGATGATCCCGTTCTCAAGGCGGTCGCGCAACCATTTTATTCGTTTTGTCTCGTCCATGAATTTCAAGGCGAGTTCGGCCGCCATGCCCAGTCCGACTATGCCGGGTGTGTTTTCAGTGCCTGCACGCCGGTCGCGCTCTTGGTGCCCACCCTTGATCATGGAGGAGAAGCGCACGCCACGTCTTACATAAAGCGCGCCTATCCCCTTTGGACCATGCAGCTTGTGGGCGGAGAGCGACAGCATGTCGATCGCGGTCGATTTCAGCTCAATCGGAAGCCTTCCGACCGCCTGCACTGCATCAGTGTGGAAAAGCGCGCCGACTTCCCTGGCTAGATCGGCAAGCTTAACCACGGGAAAGATCGTACCGGTCTCATTGTTCGCCCACATTATCGAGACGATTGCCACTTGTGGGGTGAGGGCGGTTCTGTAGGCGTCCAGGTCGAGCCGGCCGTAGTGATCGACTGGGATAATGTGCACCTTGACGCCGCGCGTCTTCTCAAGGTGCGCGCACAACTTCAGAACGGCCGGATGTTCAACCGCGGAAGTCACTATTTCCGTTCGGTCGGGCATCACCTCCAGCGCCGAAAGGATGGCTGTACTGTCGCTTTCAGTCCCGCCCGAGGTGAAGATGATCTCGTCCTCGAATCCCGCGCCGATGAGGGCTTGCAACTGTTGCCTCGCCTTTCTCACGGCTTCAGCAACCGATGCGCCATAGGCGTGCATGGACGAATGATTGCCAAATTGCTCCGTAAAGAAAGGCAACATCGCTCCAACGACTGCAGGATCAACCCGCGTCGTTGCGTTGTTGTCGAGATAGACAGGGTTCATGGGAGTGATCCTTCAACTGCTGAAATGATTCAAGGGTAGGCGGGCGGCCATTGAACCTCTGGCGCATATCGTATCTGGTAAGGTGGGCGGCCGGGCGAGCGATGGCTTGCTGACCGGTCGCTGTCGACATTGCCCTTTGGTGGCGGCATCCGCCGGGAATTCAGCTGTTTCGGGCAATTTTGTTTGCTTGCCCACGGCAACGATCGATGATCGCGATTTGGCGCATCACCGAACGCAATTGTTCCGGGCCGACAGTGCGTGTCGGCCGGTTCCAGAGCGCCGGCGGTTACCGGTTCGACGCAGTATTCCTTGGCGTCGCTATTGTCGAACATAGCCTGTTCCCTCGCAATCATTTGCAGGACTTGCCGCAGCCGCACGTCTCACGCGCATTGGGGTTATCGAAAACAAAGCCGGATGTTTCGAGCCCAGTGACGAAGTCCACGGTCATGCCGGCGGCATGGGGTTGGGAGCCTCTATCCATGAACACCTTGAGCCCATCTCGCTCGATGATCGCATCGCCCTCACGTGAGACGCTCTCCAGGCCCATTGAGTATTGGAAGCCGGTGCAGCCGCCGGCATGGACCATGATGCGAAATCCTTCCGCCGGCTCGCTGGCGCGGTAAAGAGCGGCCTTGATGGCGGCAACAGCGTTGTCGGTGAGCGTAATCATGGCTCGATTTCTCCTCGGTCCGGCGTTTTCGCGGATCATCTCGCATGGACCGTGCCAAAGGGAAGACGTGTCAAAAACCGTAGGACATCCCGACGTCTCTTATGCTCGATTGCTGGGGAGACGTCCGACAACCGACACTTACTGTCGGGTTTGTCGCGTCCGCGTCACAGGAAGGGCGCCTGAGTTCGCGATGCACTCACGCGTAAAGCAATGAACAGAGCCAAAGATGTTCAGAGCTTGCCGCGGAGCAACTGGCACGATTTTTGTGAAGCCTTCGTTGCGGCGGCAAAATTGCCGGCCGATTCACCTTTGGGTTGCCCTCGCAATCGAAGAACGAAGGAAAGCAATATGATCCATCAGACCCGCCTTAAGTGGGAAAGCAGCACCGCCGGTGGTACCCGAATGCTCGATCGGCCGATTGGCGCCGACCACCCAACAATCGCTCTCTACCGGCGATTGGCCGCTGACCGCCCGGAGACAGGATTCGACTGGCATGTGCCTGACGATCGATCGCGTCCGCCGTGCACACCCCTGAGGCCCGTTTTTCGATCGATCGTCAAAAGAAGAACGGGGCAGGGGTAAAAACATGGATCAGCGCAAGAAGCGGTCGCCCAACGAAATCCGGCGTGCGTGGGAAGTCTGTCCGAACATTCCCGCGCGTGATTTCGCCGCCCAATTGGCCATTTCGGAAGCGGAACTGGTCGCGGCCCATTGCGGTTTCGGCGCGGCACGCATCGACCCGCGCATGAATCACCTTCTGACGGGCCTCGAATTCGTGGGCGAAGTGACGGCGCTGACCTGCAATCAAGGTGCCGTGCACGAAAAGATTAGCGTCTTCAACAGAGTGATAACCGGCAACAATCACGCCATGGTCCTTGGTGACGAATTCGACCTTCGCGTCTTCCCGCAGGCTTGGAGGTATGGTTTCGCTGTTGAAAGGCGCCATCGCGGCGGAATCCAGCGCAGTTTGCAATTCTTCGACGCCGCCGGCGCAGCAGTGCATAAGGTGCATCTCAGGCCGGTCTCCAACCTTCATGCCTATCGAAAGCTGGTGGCCGAGCTCGTATCCGCCAACCAGGAGCCGACCATGTCGCTTAAGGCGAGAGTAGCCGACCTGGGGGCGAGGACTGCGGACTGGGCCGGCACGGTGGACGACCTACGCGAGTACTGGAGCCGGCTGACTGACGTCAACCTTCTAAAGACGCTCAAGCTCAGCCGCTGCCAGGCTTTGCGCATGGTCGGCCAGGATTACGCTTGGCTGCTCGACAATGCCGCAGTTGGCGCCGTGCTCCAGCGTGCGGCCGAAGACGAATTGCCGATCATGTGCTTCGTCGGCAACCGAGGTTCTATCCAGACCCATTCCGGCTTAATCAAGTCGGTCAAGCAGATCGGGCCGTGCATCCATGTGCTGGACGAAACGTTCCGGCTGCATCTCAGGACCCACCAAATCCGTGAGGTTTGGGCCGTGCGCAAGCCGACCAATGACAGTCACGTCACCTCGCTCGAAGCATATGGGTCCGACGGCAAGATCATCATCCAGTTGTTCGGTGCGCGCAAGGAAGGCGAACGCGAGCGCGACGACTGGCGGGTTCTGGCGGAAAACCTGCCTCGTTTCCCCGACAGCTACATGAGAAAAGACCGATCGTCGTCGGTGGGACGCCGGCGCCCATCTGCCTCCGCAGCCAGTAGCCGGGCATTGAAGCCGAGACCGGGGACACGATGACGCAATAAGCGCGCTGTATTATCGCAACGCGATGAGCAGGAAGCAATTTGGCGCTGCCCCATCGACCGCATGGTTACGACGAAGCCGCGGCCTTTGGGCCGAGCTCAGAGGTGACAATAGCGTGAACGCCGCCGACCGTCACTCCCCACCAGGCGGTCAGGTTTTGCGGTTGGGGCCGAGCAAAAATACTGTCAAGACAGCGAGGAACGTGGCAACCGCGCTGTAGACAAAGACACTGGCAATACCCGTGTGATCCACCAATAGGCCACCGAAAGTTGTGCCGGCTGCGATGGCCACTTGGAAGGTTATGACCATCAGTACACCAGCGCTCTCGGCCTGTTTCGGAGCGGCGCGTAGCACCATCCATGTCTGCAATCCGACCGGGACCGCGCCAAAAGCAAAGCCCCATACGGCAACTGCAATTGCCGAGGTCAAGGCCGATGCTCCCATGGTCAGGAGCGAGACAGCGGCTACGGCAATGAGCAGGGGCGGCAGGGCCGCGACCGCCTTGAGACTGTGTTTGGTGAGGAATGCGCCGGCTAAATTGCCGAAGACGCCGGCCGTGCCAAAAGCAAGGAACACGAGCGGGATTGACTTCTTTTCGAGCGCAGGAACGCTCTCGAGAAAGGCGCGGATGTAGGCGAAGCTGGCAAAATGGCCGGAAGCGACCAATAGCACGACTAGCACCGCAACCTTCATCGCCGGATTCTTCGCGACATCCAGCGGACTGCGGAATCTGCGCACTTCGATCGGAGGCAGTGGCGGAATGGTTACGAGTTGCACGAGCAGCGCAACGGCACTCACGATTGCGGCGACCTTGAACGAGGCTCGCCATCCCCAAATGTCACCGACATAAGCGCCGATTGGAGCCGCGCAGACGGAGGCGACAGAAACGCCGGTGAGGATGATCGACATGGCGCGCGGCATGAGGTGACTTGGAACCAGCCGCATCGCCAACGCTGCCGAAAT
>NZ_RZPW01000005.1:17543-31113 GCF_003998455.1 Mesorhizobium sp. M7A.F.Ca.CA.001.08.2.1
AACCACCAAGCGATATGCCAAGGACGACGCGTGCCGCCAGCAAAACCGGCAGCGACCCCGCAACCTCTGCCAGAACGTTCGACAGGATCAGCAGGAGCGTCATCGCCCAGATGACGACCCTGCGGTCCAGACGCTTTGTCACGAAGGCGATTATCGGTGCCGAGATCGCCGCGACGATTGCGGTCGCTGTTAGCGCCTGTCCAGCCGTGCCCGTGGTGATACGGAGATCATGCGCGAGCGGTGTCAGAACGCTGGCGGGCAGAAACTCTGCCGTCACAAGCCCGAAGGTGCCGAAGGAAAGCGAAATGATGGCACCCCATGCAGGGCCAGAACGTTGATAGAGACTTTCTGGGTCAAGCCGATCTCGGTCGAACAAAGCCGCGTCCACTAAATCTGTCGCCGATTCGGTCATGAATGAGTTCTCCGGCTAGTGTTGCAGCAGGGGTGGCTACATCGCCGGGGATCAAAGCCGCGAGACCTTCCGGCGGCGGCCAGTCGGCATCAGTCGAGGCCTCGGCGCCCGACGCATCCGAGGCCTCATCGGAGGGCCGACGGACCCAACCGTCGACAATGCGGGAGAGTTCTCGGCGCGGTCGCATCGATCGCATTCGTGAAGTGCGGTCTGTTCACTGCGAACCAAGCAAGCCGAACGCGGTGTCCTCGATTGAGGCCTTGATGGGGGGATGATCGACGATCTCTATATTGCTTTGAAGCAGGAAGTTCCGTCGCCATATGTGGTTATCCTGGCAGCCAGAATTGAGCGGTTGTCGCAAGCACCAAGGCGGTCGCAATGAGTGCAACGAGGCGGAAGTCTGATGGATGGCTGCGGTTCGATGGCCGCGCGATCGACAAAATTGAGGTGATGAGTTATCCCTTTTGAAGCCGTTGCTCCCAATTCTGGGATAAGGTAATTGCAGGCGGTCCCAGCAACGTCGGGCGGCCTTTTTGGTGATCGAATTCATGGGACGACACTCTCGGTCCGTGACGCATCTGCGAATGACTGCGCAAGTTCCGTGCCATCAACGACAAATCTGGCTCTGCTGAGCGGGTGGTGGAGGCACGAGCGTGGTCTATCCCAAGAGCTTGCCGCAAGGTTGTTCGAAGTTGAGGTGCCGGATAGACCGCAAATATGTCGGGCGGCCTGGGGTTGGCCAACACGAAGATGCGCAAGTTCAAAAGGACGAGCTGAACCCTTGCCGATATCCGTCCGAGGCTGATCTGGAGAAGGTCAAGAACTGCGTCTTGAAGGCTTCCGCCGCACCGGCAAATGCGAAGCCAAGGTGCTGGGCAAGATGGACAGGGCCATCCAACCCGTCGACTGGACGCTCATTAATGGCGTCGGTGTGGCTCTGTAGCTGGCGAGAAAAACGCCCTGCTGAAAGACAAAAGCTCGTGTGACCGGCTCTGAAGGACGGCCAATGAGGCATGCGAGGAGAGGCTATAGTCCATTCGTGTAGACTGATCTTGTCCCACGGAGGCGGCTAACCACCCCGCCAGACATCATCGAGGGGAGCGCCACTAGGCTCACCCCAAGTGTTGGTCGTTTCCACCTGGTGACCTCGGCCAAGTCACCAAGCCGCTTAGCGCAAGCTTTCGAACTGGATGCTCCCCGGGCACATGATCGGCTAGCGATCTGGAGTTGCCCCTATTTGACCGGACAGCCGGCTATTTAGTTTGTGCCCTGATGAACTCCCTCGGGGAGCGCATTTTGAGCCCTGAGTGAGGATGGTTCTCGTTGTAGTCCTCGAACCACCCGGCGATCTTGCCGAGCGCGGTGACCGCATCCGGCAAGGCATTGATGCGAACATAGTCGCGTTTGAAGGTTTTGACGAAGCTCTCCGACATGCCGTTCGACTCCGGGCTTTGGACTGGCGTGAAGCAGGCAATGAGATTGAGCGCGGTGGCGAAGTCGCGCGTCTCCTTGGCGGTGTAGGCGCTGCCATTGTCTGTCAGCCATTCGAGCGGCGCCGGCGCTGCAAGGGCGCCGAACCGGCTCTCGACGGCCTCCAGCATCATGTCCCGGACCATGCCACCGCTGATGCCCGATCCGACGACGGCATGCCACGCGATGATCTCGCGGTCGTGGGCATCGATGATGAACGCGATCCGGATGAGGTCCCCATTCCAGCACGAGATTTCAAACCCGTCGGAACACCAGCGCAGGTTCGAGCGCATGACGATGACCTTGCCGTCGTGGACACGGCCGGTTCTGCGGCCCGTGTGCCTGGCCAGCAGCATGCCGTTCTGGCGCATGATGCGGAAGACCCGCTTGTGATTGACGGGCGGGCTGCCGGCCTTGGAAAGGTCCCGGTTCGCCAGGGCCGTAATGCGGCGATAGCCATAGGTCGGGCGCTCGTCGATCAGGCGGCGGACCAGCTGCACCAGCGCGTCGTCCTCTTGTTTGCAATAGGGGCTGCGGGGCTTCTTCGCGCGATGCACCTTGTCATGGAGATGGGAGCGGGCCACCCCGATTGTCTCGGCAACCGCCTTCATCGGGAACCGTCCCTCGGCTGCGACAAGAGCCGCAAGCTCGGTTTTTTTGACTCCGACTTTGCCAACGTCTCCTTGAGGATCTCGACCTCCATCGTCTTGCGGCCGGGCAGCCGTTCGAGGTCGCGAACGCGCTCCTCCAGCCGTCGCACTTCCGAACTCCCGACCACAGGCTCGTCCGATCCCACCGCCGCCGCTCCGCCTTCCGTCAACAGACGGCGCCAACGATACAGCAGATTTGGCGCGACGCCACGTCGCCGGGCGACCGACGACACCGTCTCACCCGGAAGAAAACTTTCCTCGATGATCTGAAGCTTCTGCTCGGTCGTCCAGTGTCGGCGCCGTGCCTCACCGGTGATCAGTTCGATCCGTCGATAATCGTCAGCCATAAGCCTGTGCTTGAGGATAGCCTCAAGCCTCCCGCGTTATGCCAACTGTCCGGTCGAAACGGGGGCCAGTTCACGATCCCACCAGTTGAGTTGCTCCAAGTCGGTGTCTAGCTTTCTACATTCTGTGTCCGACGCTGGACAAGAATGTTGCAATCCCGACCAGTAAGTCAGCACAGGCGCCACCTGTTGCCCAGCAAAACGGCAAGGATTATCGAAAGACGAATTCGGCACGGAGCTTGCACCAACGATTGCATGCAAACGACAGCATCTCATGAACGGTCTCTCGATTCTGGCGCGGTTAAATCGCGGCCGGTTCCAGATCATGTCCCGCCCGAAATGGTGAGGGACTTCAACCTGTTTACGTCGCCCGGCATGTTGCCGACGGCTAACGGGGATCCGCATGCAGCGGTTGCTTGCGTTCATGCCGGGCCTCCGATCTTTTATTCAACCAGCAACACGCGCGACGGTCGGGGTACCTGGGTCATCACTCGCGCGAGCGACCAGCGCCGGGTGCTGCAGGACACCGAAACGTTTTCCAGCCATCGCAGCATCTTCGCCTCTGTGCTCGGCGAGAGCTGGCCGATGATCCCGCTTGAGCTCGATCCGCCATTCCACGGTGTTTTTCGCTCATTGCTCAATCCGCTGCTTTCGCCAAAGCGGGTAATGGCATTGGAGCCGGCTGTCCGGGAACGAGCGATCAAGCTGATCGACAGGATCGCCGCATCAGGCACGAGCTGCGACATCATGAAGGATTTTGCAGTTCCGTTCGCGGTCAATATCTTCCTTCGCTTTATTGGGCTTTCGGACGACGGACTAGAAACATTTGTCGGCTGGGCTAGAGATCTGCTCCACGGCGATAAGGAGCAACGACCACCCGCAGCCCGGGCGATCGTGGCCTTCATCGACGAACTTGCCACCGAGCGCCGCAAGGAGCCGGTCGATGATTTCATGACCTTCATCGTGAAGGCAAAGGTCGAGGGTCGTCTGCTCAGTGACGAAGAAGTCCGTGGCATCGGCGTGCTTGTGTTCGTCGCGGGACTCGACACGGTCTCAGCAGCCATATGCTTCGACTTGGCCCATCTCGCGCGCAACCCCAAAGATCAGGAATTGCTACGAAGCGAACCTGACCGGATTGCCGTCGCTGCGGAAGAATTGCTGCGCGCCTATTCGACCATTCAGATGATCCGAGTGGCAACGAAGGATGTCGACTTCAAAGGCGCGCCGATCCGCAAGGGAGATTATGTTTCCTGTGCCACGATGATTGCCAATCGTGACCCGGCGGAATTCGAATGCCCGAATGAGATCGATCTGGCGCGCGAGGACAACCGGCACGCTGCCTTTGGCTATGGTCCCCATCGTTGTCTTGGCTCACACCTTGCCCGGCGGGAGATTGTCATTGGCCTGGAGGAGTGGCTGGCGCGCATCCCAGCCTTTCGGATCAAGACAGGGACTGAACCTATCACCTTCGGCGGCCATGTGTTCGGGATCGAGAATCTGATCCTGGACTGGTCCTGAAGTTTCAGCCAACGACATTGGAGTTCGCTATGCGTGTCGTCGTACATAAAGCCAGATGCCAGGGTCATGCGCGCTGCTGGGCGCGGGCGCCGAGAGTCTTCAAGCTTGATGACGCCGGCTACATCTTGCCCGGTGATATTGATGTTGCCGATGGGGAGCAACTGCTTGCCTCAAAAGGGGTACGAGCCTGCCCCGAACAAGCTCTGGAAGTTGACGAGCCCCCCGCTAACTCAGTTGTAGAGAGAGACACACGCAAAGTGCAGACTGGCATCGGGAAGGACAAAACAATCATACAATTCGCGACAGACCCTGTCGACCACGCGAAAATTACCGAACTGCGTGACCGAGAGGCGATCCGCAACTGCCTGTATCGGTACTGCCGCGGGATAGACCGCGCCGATGAGGCGGCGCTGCGTAGCGCATACTGGCCCGAAGCGTATGACAGGCACGGTCCCTATTGCGGACCGGCAGAGGACTTCATCCAATTTGCTCTCGGTCTGCCGGGGCACCGTAACATCCATCAAATCACGAACAGCCTGATCGACTTCATCAGTTCAGCAGAGGCCGCGGTCGAGAGCTATTTCACCGCGCTGCAACGCGGACCGGATACAGACCAAGAAATACGTCAGACGCTGCTTTGCGGCCGTTACTGCGATCTGTTTCAGAAGAGGCAGGACGAGTGGCGAATTGCGGAACGGACAGTCGTCTACGATTGGGTTGAGGAGCAAATCCCGCCAGCGATTCTTGAGGCAGATAGGTTCGGCCGGCGACAGCCGATTGGAGCACCACATCCAGACGATCCCATCTACCAGTTGCTCAAGGGTCACATCCCCACCGACCAAGATGGCGTCGAGGGTCCCCAACTGGGAGCTGCATAAGTGGGTAGAAATGGAGGATGAGCGCCCTACGGGAACGACATCTGTGTGGGGCCGCAACTGGCGGTCACTGGAACGATTTGGCTCGGCCC
Source organism: Mesorhizobium sp. M7A.F.Ca.CA.001.08.2.1 (assembly GCF_003998455.1). Taxonomy (NCBI): domain Bacteria; kingdom Pseudomonadati; phylum Pseudomonadota; class Alphaproteobacteria; order Hyphomicrobiales; family Phyllobacteriaceae; genus Mesorhizobium; species Mesorhizobium sp. M7A.F.Ca.CA.001.08.2.1. Next base: position 22,905 of record NZ_RZPW01000005.1, read on the forward strand.
TTCATTCCGCCCAAGGTTGATGGGCTGAGATCACAAGCGGTCATCGTGGAGAAGCTCTCGTGAAACTGGCAGCACGCACCGTAATCATCACAGGCGCTGCGGGCGGGATCGGCCGTGCCCTGGTCGATATCCTTGCCGCGGACGGAGACACTGTAGTTGCGGTGGACCTTCCGGGCAGTGGTGTGGTTGAACTGGCTCGGGATCTCGGGTCGCCGCACGTCGGTCTGGAGTGCGATGTGTCGCGAGAGAAGGACATGCTCTCACTTTTCGGCCAGGTCGAAGCACGCTTCGCGCAAATCGATGTCCTCATCAACAATGCGGCGGTTGGACCCACGATGGATAGGATCATCGACACCGCTGTCGATACCTTCCGACGCGGCGTGACAGTGAACCTTATTGGGCCATTCGTTATGGCCAGGGAAGCGGCGCGGCGCATGAAGCCGGGCGGTGCGATCGTCAATGTGGCTTCGATGGCGGGCGTGGTCGGCAATCCCAGGCGCAACGCCTACGCAGCCTCGAAAGCTGGCGTGATCTCGTTGACAAAATCCCTTGCATGCGAGTGGGCTATGCGAGGAATCCGCGTCACGGCGGTGGCGCCGGGCTCCGTCCGCACCCCAATGGTCACAGAACTGGCACGCGCTGGCAAAATGGACCTCGCGGCGATACGCCGCCGCGTGCCGATGGGGCGCTTGGCTCGCCCCGACGAGATCGCCAGGGTCGTGCGTTTTCTGAGCAGCACGCAGGCGCGCTACATCACCGGCTCGGTGCTGGCAGTCGACGGAGGCTGGATGTCATTCAACCAGCCGGGGGATGCTCACCCGCCGGTGGGTGGTGCGCTTCAAGCCGAGCTCTCCTGTCCGGCCGAATGCACAGATGCGCGAATCGTGCTCGTCACCGGTGGCGCAAAAAGCATTGGCGCGGCCGTCGCTCGCCGCTTTGCCGCGAACGGCGACACCGTCGTGATTGCTGATAAAGATGGCACTGCAGCGGCAGAGCTGGCTACATCGCTCCCCGGCAAGCATCTGGCGAAATCGCTGGACGTGGCCGTCGAGAGCGATGTGGTGTCGATGTTCGAAGAACTGAGGGGACGCTTCGGGTATATCGATGTTCTGGTCAATAGTGCTGATACCGCCGACAGGATTGTGCCTGCGATCGAGCAACTGTCGAAACAGCTCGAACACGTCCTGGATGTCAACCTTACCGGCGCCTTCACCTGCGCGCGCGAAGCGATCAAGGCTATGCGCCCGGGCGGCGTGATCCTCAATCTCGGGTCGATCGACAGCTTTCTGCCGTTCGCGCCGCGCCATGCCTACGGCGCCTCCAAGGCGGGGATGGATATGCTGACCCGTTGCATGGCGGCCGAACTCGGGCCGGTCGGAATTCGGACAGCCACCGTCGCTCCTGGCCACATCCGCACGCCCGCACTTGCTCAGTTGGCCAAAGCCGGCCGCATCGACCTGACAGCAATCGGACGACGCATCCCCATGGGCAGGATGGGACGGCCAGAAGACGTCGCAGATGCATCGTTCTTCCTTGCTTCGTCTGACGCCTCATACATCAACGGCTCGATCCTCTACGTGGACGGCGGCTGGACCTCGTTCGGTGATGCGGGAAACGCCAGCGAGCTCTATGACGAATGTTTTGCGGAGGCCGCAGGTTAATTGCCAGGCCTTCCCAGGGCGACCGGCCGAGCATTATGAAGCCTCGGCTCCACGACGCACCTGAGGTGCTTGAGATCCAAGCATGCGCATGCCGAGCACATTCCCGGTCGGCTGACGTGTCCATAACGAGGAGAAATCATGGAATTTGCCACTTTCATTCTGGCCGCCCAGCGTGGCTATCACCAATCCTCAGAAAGCGTCATCCGCAACTCCATCGAACAGGCCGTCGCTTCGGAGCAGGCTGGGTTCAACACCGCGTGGTTTGCTGAGCACCACTTCAACAATTACAGCCTCATACCATCCCCGCTGATGATGGTGGCGCACTGCGCCGGCTTGACAAGCACGATTCGCCTGGGCACTGCCGTCTGCGTGCTGCCGCTTTACCAACCGCAGCGCCTGCTGTCCGAGATCGGCTTCGCCGACATCGTTGCGAACGGCCGTCTCGAGCTCGGCGTAGGCTTGGGATACCAGCAGTTCGAGTTCGAACGGTTCGGCGTGGACATCGATGAGGCGCCGGCCGTCTTTTCGGAATACCTGGACATCATTCTCAAGGGCCTCAACCAAAACGTCTTCGAACACGACGGCCAATATGAGAAGATCCCCCCAACAGCGATTTCGGTCCGCACAGTCCAGCAGCCGACGCCGCCTATCTGGATCGCTGGCGGAGCCGCACGGATGGCTCGGGCCTACCGCGAGGGGCACAATTTTTTTGTCACAGCCTTCCACGACGGCTTAGAGACTTTGACCACACTGCGTGAATCAGTCGAGAGGGCGGCGGCATCCGAGGAAAAGAACGTCACCGACGTCAAGATATCGCTGCTGCGCTGCTGCTATGCCAGCCACGACGAGTTGGAGATCAACAGCTATCTCGACAATGCCCGCTTCCAGCGCCGGCTTTCTGAAGCCCTGCATCAGCGCCGCCAACAGAGCCACGATGGCTACCTGCTGCAGGAGACACCGACCCAGCAGGATCTGTCCTTCGAGACCATGCGCAAAAATTTGCCGATTGGCAGCGTAAATCGCGTGATTGATCGCCTGCTGGAAGAGATCGATATCTTGAAACCGGACCAGATCGCAGTTCAGACTCAATTGGGCGACTTCGACCAAAAGACGATGCTGCGCCAGATCGAGCTCTGGGGCGACAAGATCATCCCTGCGGTCAACAAGGCGCTTTGTCATGCCGGAAGCTGAAGCCGGCCGTTACGATGATGGCTGCCTATCCAGCGCGCAATGGCGTGGGTCCGAGCTAGGGAGGAGCTTCGATCAGCATGTGCTGCCCTGCGTACATTCACGTTCGCTTGAGGAGGTCCAGGCGGGCGAGGTGTTGGCGACGGAGGGGACAGGCCTTTCGTCTGTCGAATTGCGTGATGTCTTGGCCGCAACTTTCCCGTCTACCTCCAGCAGCGTATTCGCTTTGGAGGAGTTGAGCGAGCCCGAGCCGGAACTGGAAGAGGAACTGCTACGCCGGCTGCTGCTAGCGCATGCTGCGCCGGCCGACCCGGCGAGCGCCCGCTTGGCCAAGATCATCGCCCGGCGTGCGATGCGCATGGACCATCTTTGGCGGGATCTTGGCCTCTCAAATCGCGCTGAGCTCAGCCGCCTGCTTGCCAGACATTTTCCCGCGCTGGCGGCAGGCAACACAGAAAACATGAAATGGAAAAAGTACTTTTACCGCAAGCTGTGTGAGGCCGAAGGCTTTTCGTCATGCACAGCACCCAGTTGCGGGGAATGCCATGACTTCGAAAGCTGCTTCGGCCCGGAGGAAGTTGAGAGTTGCCTCTCGCCGACCACGAATGTCGGTTAGTCACTTCGCTTGATCGCAGCTGCGGACAAACGCTTATCGCGGCGCCGTCGTATGGAGGAAGGGATGTTCATCGCCTCGCGATATTTGGTGACGGTACGGCGAGCGACATCGATGCCGGTCTCCTTGAGTTGAGCAACGATGTCTTCGTCGGAATGTACCTTGTCGAGCGATTCTTCGGCTATGATTGCCTTGATCCGATGGCGGACAGCTTTGGCGGAGTGCGCATCGCCGCCCTCGCAGGATGCGATTGGCGCAGCGAAAAAATACTTCAGCTCGAACACCCCGCGCGGAGTTAACATGTACCTGTTCGAAGCCACCCGGCTTACCGTCGACTGGTGCATGCCGATCTCGTCAGCGACATTTTTGAGACAGAGAGGCCGCAGATGGGCGGCGCCGTGTGTAAAAAAGGCATCCTGCTGGCGCACGATTTCGTTCGCAACCTTAAGGATCGTCTTAGCGCGCTGCTTGAGACTGCTGATCAGCCAGTTCCCTGTTTCCTGGCAATGGTCGAGAAACGCTTTGCCTTCCGGATTTTGCTTGGTCAGCTGCGAGATTTCGGCGACATAGGTGTGGTTGATCAACACTTTGGGCAGCGTGGCCGGATCAAGCTCCACCCGCCATCCACCTTCGGACGAGGGCATTACCCAGACGTCCGGTACGATGGTTTCCGGCGTCCCGGACTGGAACCGGTCTCCAGGCTTGGGATCGAGCGCGCGGATTTCGTTCCTCATGTCGAGGAGATCCTCCTCGTCGACTCCGCAACGCTGCTTCAATCCCTGAAAATCCCCCCGTGCAAGCATCTCGAGATTGGCGACCAAAGCTGCCATAGCCGGGTCGAACCGGTCTTGCTGGCGCAGCTGAATCTCCAGGCATTCGCTGAGAGTTCGCGCAAAAATGCCCGGCGGATCAAATTGCTGCAAGATTCCGATGACCCGTTCCACATCAGCTTGCCGAACGTTTAACCTCCTGGCCAGATCGAAAAGGTTTACCTGAAGATAGCCAGTGTCCTCCAGATGAGCGGCGAGCTGTCCGGCAATCAGCCGCTCCTGGGGGGTGAACGGGGTGAGGGCGACCTGGCGGGCGACATGGTCGTGCAATGTTTCGGTGTGGGCGGTAAACTCCTCGACGGCAGGTCGATCGTTGCCGCTACTGCGTTGCGACTTCCATTGCCCGCGCCCGCCAGACGGCCCGCCAATGGGCGATTCGCCGATTTCGCTTCTGCTTTGACTGCTCCGCTGATCCACCCCTGGCAGCGGCGAATCGTCGTCAAACGGGTCAGGCTTCAAAACGGGGTTCTTCTCGAGTGCCTGCTGCACGAGCTGATGGAGTTCAGTATGCGTCAATCGCAGCAAGCGAATAGCTTCAATGGCTTGAGGCGATAAGACCATACGTTGCTTCTGGCGTTGAAGCAGGCTTGCTGAGAGATGCATGTTGAACCGTGATCTGCCGAGGAGGCTCTAGTGTGTGCTTGGGTTGTGTGAGACTTTCCACTTCTGGGTCATGCCGCCGCCTTCAATTTGTCGAGAACGTTTTGCGGGGATGAAACGCCATAGGGGTCCGTCTCGCAGTTGTCACAGAAGCCTTCCTCCTCGAACCACTGCTCCACCACGCCATCGTCGATCAGAGCGGCGTATCGCCAGGAGCGCATGCCAAAGCCCAGATTGTCCTTCGCGACCAGCATGCCCATTTTGCGCGTGAACTCGCCCGACCCGTCTGGGATCAGCTCGATCTTCTGCAGCCCCAAGGACTTTCCCCACGCATTCATGACGAAAGCATCGTTGACCGAGACGCAGTAGATCGCGTCAATTCGCAGTTCCAGAAATTGATCATAGAGTTTTTCGAAATCGGGCAGTTGGAAGGTCGAGCAGGTCGGGGTGAAGGCGCCAGGCAGCGAGAACAGGATGATGCGCTTGCCCCCGAAATAATCGTCGGAGGTCTTGTTCTCCCACCGATAAGGATTTGGCCCCCCGATCGACTCATCGCGAACACGCGTGCGAAAGGTCACGAGAGGAACGTTCTTTCTATAGGTCATTGATTTGCTTCCAGGCCAAAGTGATACGGTGCATTTTTCGGTTAAACTGAAGCGGCATCGACTTCGGTCGACAGTTCCGGCAGCCTCGCGCCTTGGCGTGGTTGCCTCGGACCGGTCTTGTGCAAGACCGCCCCCGAGCAGGCACGTTTAACGGCGACGAGCTTCCGCGGAGACGGGGAATTTTGCTCGCGTGCTTTATCGAGCTTTGAGAGGTAGGCATGGTCTGCAACCGTGATTTTGACTGCGTTCTATCGACCGAGTCGCAAGCGCCATGCCAATTGACCCGATGCCTTGGGTTCACTTCGGTTTTTGCAGCAACTTTCGTGTTGTGCAGTAATGCCGGTCGATATTATTGCTCAAGCAGCACTGGAAATTGGGTGCGACTCCGTTCGGCAAACCCGGCCTTTGTCCGAAGCCGGACACGAATGTCGCAAATAGCCAAACGCCAGGATCTGGGGCGGGTTAAGAAACGTTGCCGTGGGCACCGGCTTCAGCACAATTGCGCCCCGCGAGCATGGCTCCCAGCGTCAATGCCGTGCAGCAGCGAGACGAAGTCACTGCAGAATATCAACCTCTGCGAAGTCGTTGAAACCCAGCATGTGCGAGCCGTTCGAGGCGAAGATCAAGGCATGCTCGAGGAAGAGCTCGTGCTCTCGGCAGCAAGTGTTGCGACGTCTGACAAGGATCGTCGCGCTTCAAGGAAAAGAACCTGAATGGTGCACGGCTTGTGAAGGCCGGCGCATGGAAATGGCTGGGCTGATCATCCTCCATGAGGGTTGAATGAAGAGCTGGCCCCTATCTCCCTCAGCTGCAACGGGGGGAAATAGGGCATGTCCGTCTATCGCGCTGGGTAACATTCCTCGGTGAGGCAATAAGGGGGAGCAATTTCTCATTTCGGCAGACACGACCCAGCTCTCCTTTCATGCGCTGATTCCCCCAGGGGAAATCGCGACTCCAGGCTTCCTATGCAGCGAATCGCGGTGCTGTCCGATGTCCGACAATGTCGGATGCGGATCGTAGCTGGGCTAGATCCGTCACTTTGCCTCGATGGTTTCCCACTGGCCTTATATCTGCTTCGCCCAAATGCGGCGACATAACCTGTGCGGCATCTGTGAATGGATCGACTTCAATCGAGACCTCGGAGGTCCCGATGCGCGAAGGGAGCTTGCCGATATGACGGCCACCATAGCGAACCACGGTCCGGACGACGAGGGGACTTGGATCGGCGGGCCTGCGGCGCTGGGACACCACCGCCTGGCAATCATCGATATCCAGGGCGGCCGCCAGCCGAGGATGCTCCAGGAGGATGGCCGACCTGACTTGGTGCTCGTCTACACGGGTGAGACTTACAACTACCGCGAGCTGCGTCAACAGCTGGCCGGCCTAGTCCATCGCATGAACACGAACAGTGACACCGAGGTGGTGCTGCACCGCCCCCGCGAGTAGGGCTCTTCGGCGGGTACACTTTTTTCACGAAATCCGTGAATGTTTCTCGCGACATCATCCCGCAATCGGTGGTGCAGCGGGTGAAGAGCCCGTATCCGGCTATCCAGAATGCCGCCTACGACAAAATACTACGTACGCGGTTCACTGTGATGCTGGACGACCTAGTGCCGGCAGTGGCACCGCTGTTGTCCGTCGACAGGTCCCGCGCTTGCTCGGTGCGACCAACAACCTTAAGCGCTAGGGCGTAACCTGACCCTGCAAGATCTCCTCACCGACTATAAGGTGCGCCTCACGATCTGAGACGATGGGACAGGATGGCTAAGGAGGTGCGCCGTCTTGCATGCCCCGCCAGCGAGGCGAACCCTCTTGGCTACGCGCGCCACCAGCGACGCTCCATATCGTCAGGCCTGCGTCTCATGCTCAGATGAGCCGGTATTTGGCTCTCTCATCAGCAAACCGAGAGAGCCCATGCCAAGACGGAAGCAAGCAAGACGAACGAGCGTCAGAGATATCCTGCGCCTGACCCATAAACAGGGCAGTCCGGTGGGCCAGGTGGCAGAGCAACTGAGGTTCGGCAAGACTTCGGCTTCCACCTATCTGCGGGCGCTGGAGACGGGCTGTCGTGCAGGCCCTGCATGCGGCTTTGAGGACGATGCGATGTTGAAACACCGTCTGTTGCGCCGAATCGGCCGTCGGCCAAACGTTGGGTCGTCATCAGGTTCTCGACAGCTTCCCGGTGTCAAATCCAAACCGTGGTCGGCGATCCCCACCAGGGTGGGAAGGCAGCGCTGATATAGCCGAACGTCGATCAAGTCACGATCAACGATTGCCTCATGTCACATGCCCTGCGGGACTGAAAAACGGAGAAGAACATGTGCGATGCAAAACTGAAGACCGTGCTTTCGCTTTTTTCGCCGGTGGCCAGCAAATTAGATGCTCTCTCGTCCAACGGACCAGCGACGGATGCAAATTGCGTTAAGCTAAATACGAACGAGAACCCGTTTCCGTTGCCGAAGAGCGTAATGCAAAGTGCAATTGCTGCGATCGAACACCAGTATCTTTATCCGGAAGACGACAATCTCAGCTTAAGGGCAGCTGCCTCCGATGCTTACGGATTTTCCAAAGATCAGGTGATTGCCGGCAACGGTTCGTCGGAGCTGCTCGGACTCATCTACAGAGCTTTCCTCGCCCCAGGAGATAGAGTGGCAATGCTGTCGCCCGGATTTTCGTTCAACCGTAAACTTGCCATGTTGCAGGGTGCCGAGT
>NZ_RZPW01000600.1:0-3990 GCF_003998455.1 Mesorhizobium sp. M7A.F.Ca.CA.001.08.2.1
ATCTTGGCTTCGATGCCGCGCTCGGCGAGTTCGCCGGCGATCGCCTTGGCGACCTTTTCGGCGCCAAGCGCCAGCGCACCGGAATCGCCGGGAATGTAGATACGCGGGATCATGAGAGCACCTCTGCAACGATCTCGTCGAGCTTCTCGTCATCGAGCCGTCCGATCACCTCGCCATCGAGCATGGCGGCGGGCGAACAGGCGCACAGGCCAAGACAGTAGACCGGCTCCAGCGTCACCGAACCGTCGCGGGTCGTTTCATGAAAGCCGATGCCCAGCAGTTGCTTCAGCTTGGCGGCGATGGCATCCGACCCCATGGACTGGCAGGATTCCGCCTGGCAGAGCTTCAACACATGCCGGCCTGCCGGATGGCTTCGGTAATCGTGATAGAAGCTGACGACGCCGTGCACCTCGGCCCTGGAAATGTTCAGCGCCTCGGCGATGACCGGCAGCGCATCCTTGGGCACATGGCCGAACTCTTCCTGGATGCCGTGGAGGATCGGCAGCAAAGGGCCTTCGAGCCCCTTCATCTCCTGGATGATCGCGGCCGTGCGCGACGTAATCTCGGTACTTGCAGGCTGCATTGTCATGCAGCGCCCTCCCTATCGTAGCGACCCACGCATATCGGCCAAAAGCATCAAGCTGTTTTGGAACAACGACATGCGCGTGCCGCTTTATCGCTAAGTGCTTAAGAAACCAGAGAAAACCTCTGAAATCAATAAAGCGGTTTCGTTGTACGATAGAAATCTTCTATCGTTCCGTTTGACTAACCCTGTCTAGTGGAACGGTTGGCATGGAAATCGTCCGCCAGCGCCATTGCCTCGTCCAGCAGCGCCGAGACCAAAGGTGTGTGCGGTTCGCGCGGTGTCGCCACCAGGCCGACCGTGTGGCTGGCGTCTGGTTCGATGATTGGAATGGCCCGGATCGGTTCGGAAAAGCCGAATGTTTCCGCAAGGTTGAGCGGCATGATCGACGACCATTTGCCGGTGCGGATGTGCGAAAACAGCACGATCATCGAATTGGATTCCAGCGTCGGTCGCACCTGCACGCCGGCTTCGGCCAGATGCTGGTCGATGATGCGGCGGTTCTGCATGTCCGGCGTCAACAGGCACAGCGGCAGGCTTGAGAGCTCCGCCCATGTCACTTTGTCGCGGTCGGAATAGGGATTTCCCATCGCGGTGATCAGTTGGTAGCGCTCGTCATAGAGCGGCACGCTGGTCACCCGCCCCAGCGGCTCGTTGTCGAGATAGGTGATGCCGGCATCGATGTCGAAATTGCCGAGCAGCGACAGCACCTCGATCGAAGTCCGCGACAGCACCGAAAAGGTGACGCCGGGATGCTTTTCGCGAAATGGCGTCGTCAGCCGCGGCAGCATGGCGAGCGCCGTCGGGATGGCGGCGATGCGGATACGGCCCGAAAGTCCGTGGCGCGCCGCGCGCATTTCCTCGCGCATGGTCCTGGTGTCGCCGACGATGCGGCGTGCCCACACCAGCACCTGTTTTCCCTCCGGCGTCAGCCCCTGGAAGCGTGAGCCACGCAGAACCAGCATGACGCCAAGCTGGCCTTCCAACTGCTTGATGCCGGCCGACAGCGTCGGCTGCGTGACGCCGCACACCTCCGCCGCCCGGCCGAAATGCTCCTCCCTGGCGAGCGCGATGAAGAATTCCAGCTTGTCGATCATGTGATCTTTCCGGTCGTTCGCTGCAAGGTCGGGGAAATTGTGCTCTACCGCAAGCGCCACGCACAATTGCCCTGCATCCACACCTTTAAGCCGGCTACCTGTTTCCCGCGGCTGAATGCGGCGCTATGTGGATGAAACTGGGAGATCGACCATGCTGGGCTGGTTCCGCAAGCTTTTGCCGCGCGAAGATCGCTTCTTCGACCTGTTCGAACGACATTCCCGCACCGTGGTCGGCGGCGCCGAGGCGCTGGAGCAGCTTCTACAGGGCAGGGATATCGATCTCTGGTGCCAGAAAATCATCGATCTCGAAGATGAGGCCGACCACATCACCGCGGAAGTCCTGCTGGCTGTACGGCGCTCCTTCATCACGCCTTTCGATCGCGGCGACATCAAGGACCTGATCCAGTCGATGGATGACGCCATCGATATGATGCACAAGACGGTCAAGACGGTGAAGCTGTTCGAGCGCAAGGAGTTCGATCCGCTGATGCAGGAAATGGGTGGCGTCATCGTCGCCGCCGCCAAGCTGGTGGCCGAGGCGATCCCGCTGCTCAACAAGGTCGCAACGCATACTGTGCGCCTCAACGCCATCGCCGAAGAGGTGATGCGCGTCGAAAGCCGGGCCGACGACCTGCACGAGCAAGGGCTGAAGGATCTCTTCAGGAAGCACGGCAGCAGCGATCCGATGGCCTATATGATCGGAAGCGAGATTTATGGCCAACTGGAAAAGGTGGTCGACCGCTTCGAGGACGTCGCCAACGAGATCAGCGGCATCGTCATTGAGAATGTCTAGGTGATGGAAGCAACCATTGCCTTTCCCGTGCTGGCCGGCCTCGTCGCCGTCGCACTGTTCTTCGACTTTCTCAACGGCCTGCACGACGCCGCCAATTCCATCGCCACCATCGTTTCCACCCGCGTGCTGCGGCCGCAATATGCGGTGCTGTGGGCGGCATTCTTCAATTTCATCGCCTTCATGTTCTTCGGCCTCCACGTTGCCGAGACCGTAGGCAAAGGCATCGTCGACGTCAGCATCGTCACCCCGGCGGTGATCTTTGCAGCCCTGGTCGGCGCCATCGTCTGGAACATCGTCACCTGGATCGCCGGCATCCCTTCGAGCAGCTCGCATGCGCTGATCGGCGGCTTGGTCGGCGCCGGTGTTGCGAAGGCAGGCGTGGGCGCCATCGTCTGGACCGGGCTTGGCAAGACGGTTGCGGCAATCGTCTTGTCGCCGGCGCCCGGCTTTATCCTGGCGCTCGTCCTGGTTCTCGTCGTCTCGTGGCTCTTCGTGCGCCAGACGCCGTTTGCGGTCGACAGCACCTTCCGCGTCATGCAGTTCTTTTCCGCCTCGCTCTATTCCCTCGGGCACGGCGGCAATGACGCCCAGAAGACCATGGGCATCATCGCCGTGCTGCTCTATTCGCAAGGCATGCTCGGCGCGACTTTCTACGTGCCGCTGTGGGTGGTCCTCACTTGCCAGTCGGCACTGGCGCTCGGCACCCTGTTCGGCGGCTGGCGCATCGTCCACACCATGGGCTCGAAGATCACCCGGCTGAACCCGATGCAGGGTTTTTGCGCCGAAACCGGTGGGGCGATCACGCTGTTTGCGGCGACCTGGCTCGGCGTTCCCGTATCGACCACCCACACCATCACCGGCGCCATCATCGGCGTCGGCGCCGCCCGCCGCGTCTCGGCCGTGCGCTGGGGCATTGCCGGCAACATCGTCATCGCCTGGATCGTTACCTTGCCGGCCACCGCTTTGATTTCGGCGCTCACCTACCTCGCGGTTGGCCTGGCGAGGTGAGGTGAAGAAATCTACCTGTCCACAAGGTTCAGGATGTTGCCGTCTGGATCCTTGAACAGGCAACCTTCATTCCGTAACCGACGTGGAGATCGCCCTCCAGCGTCAAGCCCGGCATCTGATAGTGCTCGAAGGCGACGCCCTTCGACTTCAGCTCCTTGACGATGTTGCCGATCTCGTCGCCAACCATCCAGGTCACCGCTGTCGCCTTGTTGGTTCCGGCAAATTGGGAATGATAGACGTTGAGGGTGGTATCGCCGCTTTTGTACACGATCAGTTCGCCCCCCTCATCCTGCACCTGTTTCAGGCCAAGCGTTCCTTCGTAGAAAGCCTTGGCCTTTGCCAGATCGCTTACCGCCAGATTTGCCGTTGCGTTGCTGTTTGCGAGCATAATCGCCTCCTTCTCGGCTTGTCGGTCCCGTGCTGGTCGTTGAAATAGGTCGCTGCGATCGTTTGGCGACTGTCGGCTGGATTGATTGCTGGCCGCATCGGCGCTCGCTTATCTGGAGGAC
>NZ_RZPW01000601.1:0-3987 GCF_003998455.1 Mesorhizobium sp. M7A.F.Ca.CA.001.08.2.1
ACATCCATGTCATAGCCCTTGAGGCTCATGTCGGCGCTGGCCGAGGAGAAGGGCGGAAAGTCGGCGAAGACGCCGACATTGATGGTGCCGGCCTTGGTGATGTCCGCCAGCGCATCGGCGCTAGCGGCCTGAACTGCGAGGCCGAAACCGGCCGTGCCGAGCATCAGCACGGCGGCGATGGAGGCAAATGTCTTACGGATTGTCATTGTCATTCCCCTGTCTGGAAGCTTTGTTTGTTCGGGTCGGCCGCCGGCTCCAGCGCGGCGGCTGCCTTTGCTTTTCTAGACGTCAGGCGCCCTTGCCTGTTATCGCCGGGCTGAACACCATCAGGCTCAGTATCTCGAACAGCACCTGTGCGGCGGCATGCGCGGTGTTGGTGGTGGCGTCATATTGCGGCGCCACCTCGACGACGTCGCCGCCGACGATGTTGAGACCTTTGAGGCCGCGCAAGAGTTCGAGCACTTCGCGCGTCGTCAGCCCGCCGACCTCCGGCGTGCCGGTGCCCGGCGCGAAGGCCGGATCGACGCTGTCGATGTCGAAGGAGACATAGGTCGGGCCGTCGCCGACGATCTTGCGCGCCTTCTCGATGATCGCCGGAATGCCGAGGCCGGTCACCTCCTCGGCATGCACCACGGTCATGCCGGACTCGTAGGTGAACTCCCACAGATATTCGGCCGAGCCGCGGATGCCGATCTGGATCGTGCGCGTCGGGTCGAGCACGCCGTCAAGCACAGCGTTGCGGAACGGGCCGCCATGGTGGAACTTGGTCATGTCGAACAGGCCACTGGTGTCGCAGTGGGCGTCGATATGGATCAACCCCACCGGGGCCTTCTTGCCGACGGCCTTCAGAATTGGATGGCTGATCGAATGGTCGCCGCCGATCGACAGCGGAATGACCCCGGCATCGACGATCTGGTTGGTGCGGCGCTCGATATCCTCATGGCTGGTCTCAAGCCGGTAGCGGCTGCGGAACGGCGTGTCACCAATGTCGGCGACCCTGAGCTCATGCGTCGGCGCGCATTCCAGCACGTGATTGTAGGGCCCGATGCGCTCGATGGCGCGCAACGCCCTTGGCCCGAAGCGCGAGCCTGGGCGGTTGGTGACGCCGAGATCCATCGGCACGCCGATCATCGCCACCTGCAAATCGCCGAAATCCGGATTGTCGGCCGATATTTCGCGGTAGGGCGCGGCGAGAAAGGTCGGGATGCCTGAATAGGGCGCCAGCCGCGTGCCGCTCTTGGAGAAGATCTTGTCGGCGACCTTGCGGAATTTCGGGTCGAACATCTCGCCGCCATGGCTTTCACCATATTTGCGACGCAACGCATCGAGCTTGCCGCGATCGTATCCCATGTCCGCTCCTCCTGGGCTGATGCAGTGCCGGCGCGGGTGACGCCTGCGAACCGACCGTCATCCGGCCGGGCCGCTGTCCCGCTGGCTGCCTGCAGATTTCATGTCTTGATGCTGTTCTAAACTCAAGTGTCTGGCAGTGGCATTGAAAAATCAATTGATATTGTTAGGGTGTTTTCTGTGAGAAAATCTCACAACAAAGTGGTACCATGACCAAGCGCCTGCCACCGCTCAATCCGCTGCGCGCCTTCGAGGCAACGGCTCGCCATGGTTCACTGACCAAGGCGGCGACTGAGCTGAACGTCACGCATGGCGCCGTCAGCCACCAGATCAAGGCGCTCGAGCAGTCGCTCGGTGTCAAGCTGTTCGAGCGGGTCGGCCAGCGGGTCAAGCTGACACCGCATGGCGCGGAGCTTCTGCCGGCGGTGTCGACCGCGTTCGACGGCATCGCCGCCGCCACCCAGCGCATGACAAGGCCGGCGAGCAGCGGCACACTTTCGGTCTCCTGCGTGCCGGCGCTACTGTTGCTGTGGATGACACCGCGGCTCGGCAGTTTCATGGCGCAATATCCCGACATAAGGCTGACGCTTATTCCGTCCAACGATCCCAAGGATTTGCGGGCGCCCAATATCGATGTCTGCGTGCATTATGGCGACGGCAGCTGGACCGATTGCTGGATGCGCAAATGGTCGGGCCTCGAACTGTTCCCCGTGGTCAGCCCGACCTTGATCAACAACCGGCCGATCCGCAGCGTCAGGGATCTCGCCGATCATGTCTTCCTGCATGGCGATGACGGCCGCGAGTGGCACACCTGGCTGGCTGCCGCCGATGCGCTGGACCTGGAGCGGGGCCGCCGCCATCACCTCGGCGATGCGCGTATGGCGACCGAGGCAGCGGTGCACGGCCATGGCGTGGCGCTGGGCGACTCGGTGACGGCAAGCGCGCTGCTGGCCAGGGGCATGCTGGTCGCGCCGTTCAGCCTGTCGGTGCCGGCGGTCGACGATTTTTATGTCGTCTGCCGCAACGAGATGCGGACGACGCCGATCGTGCAGGTGTTCGTCGACTGGCTGTTTGCCGAGAAAGCGGGGGACGATGGGCGCGCCGACGCCCCTGTGGCCGGCCGCATCGTCAGCCGCCGCAAGCGTCCGGCGCTCAGGGTGATGGGCGGCAAATCCGCAAGCTGATGCCGGGCTGCGCGCCGCCGCATGCAGGCAGCTCTTTTTGTCGGGCCAGCCTGAAAGCGGGCAGCGTTGCGGCCGATTCGATGCTATGAGGCCTGTCGCAATTGTGGATGGCAGGCAGCGAAGGCGGTGTTGAAACATGGCTAAGACCGATATTGCGCGGCGCGTCTACAACCACACCTGGAAGCTCGACCCGATCGTGCGCAGCTTGCTCGACACGGATTTCTACAAGCTTTTGATGCTGCAGATGATCTGGGGCATGTATCCCAAGGTCGACGCAACCTTCTCGCTGATCAACCGCACGACCTCGGTGCGCCTTGCCGACGAGATCGACGAGGGCGAATTGCGCGAACAACTCGACCATGCCCGCACCTTGCGCTTCTCCAAGAAGGAGATGATCTGGCTCGGCGGTAACAATTTCTACGGCCGCAAGCAGATCTTCGAACCGGAATTCCTCGCCTGGCTGGAAGGCTTCCGGCTGCCCGAATACGAGCTGTCGAAGTGCGACGGGCAGTATGAACTGACCTTCAGCGGGCCGTGGATGTACACCACGCTGTGGGAAATCCCGGCGCTCGCCATCATCAATGAACTCCGATCTCGCGCGGCGATGCGGGCGTTCGGGCCTTTCGCGCTCGACGTGCTCTATGCCCGCGCCAAATCCAAGATGTGGGCCAAGACCGAGCGGCTGAAGGCGCTGCCCGGCATCCGCATCTCGGATTTCGGCACGCGCCGGCGCCATTCCTTCCTATGGCAGCGCTGGTGTGTCGAAGCGTTGAAGGAAGGCATCGGCGAGGCGTTCACCGGCACCTCCAACGTGCTTCTGGCCATGGACAACGACCTCGAAGCGCTCGGCACCAACGCACATGAGCTGCCGATGGTGTTTGCCGCGCTTGCCGACTCGGAAAAAGAGCTGAGACAGTCGCCTTACAAGGTGCTGCAGGACTGGCAGCGCTACTATGGCGGCAATCTGCTGATCGTGCTGCCCGACGCCTTCGGCACAGCATCGTTCCTGCGCGATGCGCCGGACTGGGTGGCCGACTGGACGGGCTTTCGCCCCGACAGCGCGCCGCCGATCGAAGGCGGCGAAAAAATCCTGTCCTGGTGGCGCGACAAGGGCAAGGACCCCAAGCAGAAACTGCTGATCTTCTCCGACGGGCTCGAGGTCGAGACCATCGAGGAGACCTATCGCCACTTCAAGGGCAAGGTGCGCATGTCCTTCGGCTGGGGCACCAATCTGACCAATGATTTCGAAGGCTGCGCGCCGACGGAAACCAACAGCCTCGACGCCATATCGCTGGTTTGCAAGGTCACCGAGGCCAATGGCAGGCCAGCGGTCAAGCTGTCGGACAATCCGGCCAAGGCGACCGGCGATGTGAAAGAGATCGAGCGGTATCTCAGGATTTTTGGCGAGAAGGACCGCGTGGAGCAATTGGTCAAGGTGTGAGGGGTGGGGTGGTGG
>NZ_RZPW01000602.1:0-3915 GCF_003998455.1 Mesorhizobium sp. M7A.F.Ca.CA.001.08.2.1
CTGGCAAGCCGCTCCTGATCATCGCCGAGGATGTGGAGGGCGAGGCGCTTGCCACGCTGGTCGTCAACAAGCTGCGCGGCGGCCTCAAGGTCGCGGCCGTCAAGGCGCCGGGCTTCGGCGACCGCCGCAAGGCCATGCTGGAGGACATCGCCATTCTCACCGGCGGCACCGCGATCTCGGAAGATCTCGGCATCAAACTGGAAAATGTAACGCTGCAGATGCTGGGCCGCGCCAAGAAGGTGGTGATCGAGAAGGAAAACACCACCATCGTCGATGGTGTCGGCCGCAAGGAAGAGATCCAGGGCCGTGTCGCACAGATCAAGGCGCAGATCGAGGAGACCACCTCCGACTATGACCGCGAGAAGCTGCAGGAGCGGCTGGCCAAGCTCGCAGGCGGCGTTGCGGTGATCCGGGTCGGCGGCTCGACCGAGGTCGAGGTCAAGGAGCGCAAGGACCGTGTCGACGACGCACTGCATGCAACCCGCGCGGCCGTCGAGGAGGGCGTGCTGCCCGGCGGCGGCGTCGCCTTGCTGCGGGCGGCCAAGGCGCTCGATACCGTTCAGACCGACAATGCGGACCAGAGGACAGGTGTCGACATCGTGCGCCGTGCCATCGAAACGCCGGTCCGGCAGATCGCCGAGAATGCCGGCGCCGAAGGCTCGATCATTGTCGGCAAGCTGCGCGAGAAAAGCGAATTCGGCTGGGGCTGGAACGCCCAGACCAATGAATTCGGCGATCTCTTCGGCCAGGGCGTTATCGACCCGGCCAAGGTGGTGCGCACCGCCCTCCAGGACGCGGCATCGGTCGCCGGCCTGCTGGTGACCACGGAGGCCATGGTGGCCGAGAAGCCGAAGAAGGAAGCCGCCGCCCCGGCAATGCCCGCCGGCGCCGGCATGGACTTCTGAAGTCGCGGCCCAATCCGCCCGCTCCCCTGGCGGGGAGCGGGCGTCAGTCGAAGAGAGAGTGGAGGTAAAGATGGATGCAATGGCTGGCCTCGAATCCGTACCGGCTCCTACGCATCAAGCGAAGGAATTCCTGGCCTATGAAACAGAATGCAGGAACGTGCTGAAGCCGCTGCTGGCAGGGCTGCTCGACATGGCTGAAGCCGCCGGCTGGAACCGGCGAACCGCGGCGTCGGCACTGATGTTCCTCGCAGCGCAGCAAGTGTCGGCAACATCCGAGGTATCCGCCGGCAGCGGCTGAACGGAAATCGGCCAGTCCCTTCACCTATCCGCGGCGGGCCGTGCTTCCCGGTGTTCGGCCCGCTGCAGGCCCTGAACAATCGAGAGGAGGTACAAGCCATGAATTGCGGGCAATTCGAAGAACCGGTCACACTTCTGGTCGGAATGGGCTTTCCGAGGAAGATCGACAGCGTGATGGAAGCCTATGCACTGCTGCAGGACTGGCCGAGCGCCGGCCGCAACGGCGCCCATGCCATCGCACTCAACGCTTGCAAGGCGGGCATCGTCGGCGAAATCGATCCGGAGACGGTGCGGGCCACGCTGGTCAGCTTCGCGCGCCGCCACGACATACTGGTGCCTGACATGGTTACGCCGCTCGCGACGGTGGCGGGTGGTGCGCTGCGCACCAGCTGAACTACGATGACGGCGCTGCATCAGCGCCTGAACACGCTGTTCTTGCGATAGGCCAGGCGCCCACCGGACACGTTGGAATTCCGTTTCGGGCGGTAGTGTTCTCGTTGGTCAGTCGAGCGAACGCGTCAGCAAGACTGACCTGTTCTGCCCGAATAGCGCCTCTGAGCGCGCCCTTCCGGTTAAAAAAGTATCATCCATTGTCTTGAATCGTGGTGGCGCCTGTTGTCATGAGCCGGTACCGTGGCTCTTGAAATGCAGAGCCGAAACCAATTCGGCCGGTTTAGGGAATTGGGCCGAACGCGGCAAATATCCGTGCCGGCCGGGAGGAAACGGACATGGAACCGGACCTGGAAGTTGTCCAGATACGACGCGGGGAGTCCTTCAAGGCGTGGTCGCATGGCTACCCCTTCCATACGGTGCGCTGGCACTTCCATCCAGAATATGAACTGCATCAGGTAATCTTCACCAACGGCCGCTATTTCGTCGGCGACTTCATCGGCGAGTTCGAGCCGGGCAATCTGGTGCTGACGGGGCCGAACCTGCCGCACAATTGGGTCAGCGACATCCCCAAGGACAGCTCGATCCCGCTGCGCGGCCGCATCATTCAGTTTTCCGAAAGTTTCATCGGCGATGCCATGCATGTGCTGCCGGAGCTGGCGGGGCTTGCGGCTCTGCTCGAGGCGTCGCGGCGCGGCGTGCTGTTTTCCAACCGCACCAGCAAGGCGCTGGCGCCATTGATGGAAGAGATGATGCAGGCGCAGGGCGTGCGCCGCATCGAGCTGTTCATGATGATCGCCGGCCTGCTAAGCCGCGCCCAGGAATTCCAGCTGCTGGCCAGCGCCAGCTATCGGCCCGATCCGTCGGGCTACATGACCGCCGGCATGAACAAGGCGCTCGCCTATATCAGGGAGAACCTGACGCAGCTGTTCGACGAGGCGGATCTCGCCGCCATCGCCGGCCAGTCGACCGGGGCCTTCTCGCGCTCGTTTCGCCGCCACACCGGCATGTCGCTGGTGCAGTATGTCAAGCGGCTGCGCATCAATCTCGCCTGCCAGATCCTGATGAGCGACGAGCAGGCCTCGATCACCGACATCTGCTACGAGGTCGGCTTCAACAACCTGTCCAATTTCAACCGGCAGTTCCTGGCGGAGAAGGGCATGCCGCCCTCGCGCTTCAGGCGCCTGCTGGCCGACAACATCAACGCGGGAAAAGCCGCTTAACGGAGGAGCCAGGGAGGAACCAAGGGAGGATTTTTCTTTTGCATGACGGACGTGAGCCGCGTTGAGCGGTTCGTGATGGAGAACGCTTGTCTCGAATTCCTCCGTCGGCGGAGGACGTCGGCGCGGCTCGAAAGTCCAGCGCCGGACCCTGGTACCCCTTCAATTGGGGCGAGGGTGGATGGGTGTCTTCAGACCACCAAAGCAGTCACGACCTTCTTACAACATATCCAGAAACGGAGAAGACCGAATGACCAAACTTTCAATTTCATTGAAGTCCACTGGCAAGTCCGCCGGCATGGCAGCGCTTGCGCTGTCGCTGCTGGCAGGCACCGCCGCTATCGCCAAGGCAGCCGAAGTCACCGACGCCACCGTCGCCTTCCTGATGCCTGACCAGGCCTCGACCCGTTACGAACAGCATGATTATCCCGGCTTCGCCGCCGAGATGAAGAAGCTGTGCCCGGGCTGCAAGGTGCTCTACCAGAACGCCGATGCCGACGCCTCGCGCCAGCAGCAGCAGTTCAACTCGGTGATCTCGCAGGGCGCCAAGGCGATTGTGCTCGACCCCGTCGACTCGACCGCCGCCGCCTCGCTGGTCAAGCTGGCGCAGAGCCAGGGCATCAAGGTCATAGCCTATGACCGGCCAATCCCGACAGCGCCGGCCGACTTCTATGTCTCGTTCAACAATGAAGGCATCGGCAAGGCCATCGCCGATTCGCTGGTCGAGCACCTGAAGGCGCTGAAGGTCGATCCGGCCACCGGCGGCGTTTTACAGATCAACGGTTCGCCGACCGACGCGGCGGCCGGCCTGATCAAGAAGGGCATCCATGCCGGCCTCGACAACAGCGGCTACAAGATCCTGGCCGAATACGACACGCCGGAATGGGCGCCGCCGAAGGCGCAGCAATGGGCCGGCGGCCAGATCACCCGCTTCGGCCCGAAAATCCTCGGCGTGGTTGCCGCCAATGACGGCACCGGTGGCGGCGCCATCGCGGCCTTCAAGGCGGCCGGCGTCGATCCGGTGCCGCCGGTGACCGGCAATGACGCGACGATCGCGGCACTGCAACTGATCATCGCCGGCGACCAGTACAACACCATCTCCA
>NZ_RZPW01000603.1:0-3977 GCF_003998455.1 Mesorhizobium sp. M7A.F.Ca.CA.001.08.2.1
GTACTGAGCGACCGCTTCCTTCTCTTCGGCGATTTCCAGCGCCTTGATCGAGACCTGCAGCTTGCGGGTCTTCTTGTCGAAGGCGATGACGCGGGCATCGACCTTCTGGCCGACGGTGAAGCGCTCGGGGCGCTGCTCGTCGCGGTCACGGCTCAGGTCGGAGCGCTTGATGAAGGTTTCGATGCCGCTGTCGACCAGCCGCACTTCCAGACCGCCATCCTTGACGCCGATGACTTCGCAGGTGACGACCGCGTTCTTGCGCAGTTCGCCTGAAGTCGCCGCTTCGCCGACCGTATCCTTGGCCAGCTGCTTGATGCCGAGCGAGATGCGCTCCTTGTCGATGTCGACGTCGAGCACCTGCGCCTTGACCATGTCGCCGCGATTGTACTCTTCGATGACCTGCTCGCCCGGACGGGTCCAGTCGAGGTCGGAAAGGTGCACCATGCCGTCCACGTCGCCTTCGAGGCCGATGAACAGGCCGAACTCGGTCTTGTTCTTGACCTCGCCCTCGACCTGGCTGCCGACCGGATGGCTAGAGGCGAAAGCCTGCCACGGATTCTCGAGCGTCTGCTTGAGGCCGAGCGAGATGCGGCGCTTGGCCGGATCGACTTCGAGCACCACCACGTCGACTTCCTGGGTCGTCGACAGGATCTTGCCGGGATGCACGTTCTTCTTCGTCCACGACATTTCCGAAACGTGGATGAGACCCTCGATGCCCGGCTCCAGCTCGACGAACGCGCCGTAGTCGGTGATGTTGGTGACGGTGCCCTTGATCTTCTTGCCGATCGGGAACTTGGTGCCGATCTCGGACCACGGATCGCTCTCGAGCTGCTTCATGCCGAGCGAGATACGGTGGGTTTCCTGGTTGATGCGGATGATCTGCACCTTGACCGTCTGACCGATGTTGAGGATTTCGGTCGGATGGTTGACGCGGCGCCATGCCATGTCGGTGACATGCAGCAGGCCGTCGATGCCGCCGAGGTCGACGAACGCACCGTAATCGGTGATGTTCTTGACGACGCCTTCGACAACCTGGCCTTCTTCGAGGTTCTGCACGATTTCCGAACGCTGTTCGGCGCGGCTCTCTTCGAGCACGGTACGGCGAGACACCACGATGTTGCCGCGGCGGCGATCCATCTTGAGGATCTCGAAGGGCTGCGGGTTGTGCATCAGCGGGGAGACGTCGCGGATCGGGCGGATATCGACCTGGCTGCGCGGCAGGAAGGCCACGGCGCCGTCGAGGTCGACCGTGAAGCCGCCCTTGACCTGGTTGAAGATAACGCCTTCGACGCGCTCACCCTTGGTGAACTTCTCTTCGAGGCGGACCCAGCTCTCTTCGCGACGGGCCTTCTCACGGGAAAGCATCGCTTCGCCAAGCGCGTTTTCAATGCGCTCGACATAGACTTCGACGGTGTCACCAACCTTGAGGGTAGTGTCCTTGCCCTTGACGCCAAATTCCTTCAGCGGCACGCGGCCTTCGACCTTGAGGCCGACGTCGATGATGGCCATGTCCTTTTCGATCGCGGTGATCGTGCCCTTGACGACCTGGCCTTCGCCGGAATGGCCTGTTGTAAATGATTCTTCGAGCAGGCTCGCGAAATCATCGCGAGTGGGATTTGCAGCTGACATTGTTTCTCCTGGAGTGCCCCGCATCTCAAGCGGGACGGGCGCCGTGGGTTAGCGTTGCGTTGGCCTGCCGGCGTTCCGGGCTACAAAAGCCCTGGGCCGCTCTTTAAGCGGCAATTCCGGCGCATGAAGAATGCTGGCAGGCTGGTTCGTGCCCGATATGGGTATTTTCTTCGCCTCCGACAACGGAAAGACGAGGGAAAAACCCGGATCAGGCCTAGTCTCTCTTGGCCAAGACGTCATCGATGATCGCCATGGCTGCAAGAAACGCGGCTTCTATAGCCATTTCGCTGGTATCAAGCAAGTGCGCGTCGGCGGCCGGCTTCAAAGGTGAGTCGGCACGGCCCATGTCGCGCTGGTCGCGGCGCATGATATCGGCGAGGATCTCGGTGAAGTCGGCGGTCCCGCCGATGCTCTCGATCTCGGCCAGCCGGCGCTGTGCCCGCACCTCGGCGCTCGCCGTCACATAAAGTTTGATGTCGGCGTCGGGGCACACCACGGTGCCGATGTCGCGCCCATCGAGCACCGCACCCGGCGGCGTCTTGGCGAAGTCGCGCTGCTTTTCGACGAGGATGCGCCGCACGGTCGGGTACACCGCGACCTTGGAGGCCGCCTCGCCGACCGCATGCGCCGACAAGACCGTCCGGTCGAGCTTTGCCAGATCGACCTGGCGGGCAGCGGTTTCAGCCGCCGAGACATTGTCGAGCGGCAGCGCGTGCTGGATGAGCGCATAGGCCACGGCACGGTAGGTGAGGCCGGTGTCGAGCAGGTTGAGGCGGTAGTGGTCGGCCAGCCGGCGGGCGAGGGTGCCCTTGCCGGCGCCGGCGGGGCCGTCGATGGCGATGGTGAAGACGTGTGTCATTGGCAGACCGCCGAAAGGGTTGGGCGCTGGCCTGCCAACGTACCAAGGCTATTGGTTGCCACGACCGTCACCCGATCTCCGCGCCCAGCGCCGTCATCAGCCCCATGAACTCCGGAAAGCTGGTCGCGATCATGGCGGCGTCGTCAATGGTCACCGGCTTTTCCGTCGCCAGCCCCATGACCAGAAAGCTCATGGCGATGCGGTGGTCGAGGTGGGTCTGCACGGTGGTGTCCTTGCCGTTGGGATGGCCGCCAAGGCCCTTGCCGCCCGGTTTGCCGCGCACGGCAAGCGAAGCTTCGCCCTCGGTGCAGTCGACGCCGTTGAGCGTCAGCCCGTTGGCGACGGCCGACAGCCGGTCGGATTCCTTCACCCGCAACTCCTCCAGCCCCTGCATCAGCGTTTCGCCCTCGGCGAAGCTCGCAGCGACCGCCAGCACCGGATACTCGTCGATCATCGACGGCGCCCGCTCGGGCGGCACGATGACGCCCTTGAGCTCGGAGTAACGTACCCGCAGGTCGGCGACATCCTCGCCGCCGGCATTGCGCGGGTTGAGGATGTCGATGTTGCCGCCCATCTCCTGCAGCGTCAAAAGCAGGCCGGTGCGGGTCGGGTTCATCAGTACGTTTTCGATCGTGATGTCCGAACCCGGCACGATCAGGGCGGCCACCAGCGGGAAACCGGCCGAGGACGGGTCGCCCGGCACGGCGATGGTCTGGCCGGTCAGCTTGCCCTGGCCTTCGATGAAAATGTGGCGCACGCCACGCTCGTCGGTTTCGACCGACAGATTGGCGCCAAACCCCTTCAGCATCTTTTCGGTGTGGTCGCGTGTCATCACCGGCTCGATCACCGTGGTGATGCCGGGCGTGTTGAGGCCGGCGAGCAGCACTGCGGACTTCACCTGCGCCGAGGCCATCGGCACGCGATAGGTGATCGGTGCGGCATGCTTGGGTCCATGCAGTGTGATCGGCATGCGGTCGCCCGGCGTCGCCTTCAGCACCTGCACGCCCATCTGGCGCAAGGGTTCCAGCACACGGCCCATCGGCCGGCCCGACAGCGAGGCATCGCCGATGAAGGTCGTCTCCATGTCATAGGTGCCGACAAGGCCCATGGTCAGCCGCGAGCCGGTGCCGGCATTGCCGAAATCGAGCGGGCCTTCCGGCTGCAGCAGCGCGCCGTTGCCGGTGCCGCGGATCACCCACTCGTCGCCGTTCTTCTCGATATGCGCGCCCATTGCCTTCATGGCCGCGCCCGTGCGCATCACGTCCTCGCCTTCGAGCAGGCCGGTGATGCGGGTCTCGCCGGAGGCGAGGCCGCCGAACATGAAGGAACGGTGCGAGATCGACTTGTCGCCCGGCACGCGCGCGATGCCGGAAAGGGCTGGTGATTGGCGGGCGGTGGCCGGCTTGGGGGCGGCGGCGTGAGACATGGAATTTCCCTGGACGGAATGCCGGCGGGCCGGCGCTTTTCATTTGTTGCGGCGGTCTCGTAC
>NZ_RZPW01000604.1:0-3973 GCF_003998455.1 Mesorhizobium sp. M7A.F.Ca.CA.001.08.2.1
GAGACAGCCCGGCGGGCAGTTCGCCAAGAGCGGTGGCGGCCGCATTGCGATCACCGAAAGTCTCGGCCAGTCGGCTTTGGTCAAACGCGGCGGCGAGGGGATGTCGGTGCGCGAGGCGACGATCATCGTCGCATTGGTCAACCATCCGGCACTGATCGACGAGAATTTCGCCCATATCGAGTTTCTCGATCTCGCCAACTCCGATCTGAGGCGGCTGCATGCGGCAATCCTCGATGCAATGGCGCATGACATGGCCAATGATCGCCAGGCGGTGATTGCGACGATCGAACGCGCCGGCTGCGCCGAGATCTGGGAGCGGGCCGTCGGGTTGATCCGGCGGATGCGGCAATGGCCGGCGCTAGAGACCGCCGCCCTTGAAGATGCCCGCGATGCTTTCAGCCAGGCGCTGCACTTGCAGCGCAGCGCGCGCACCTTACATAAGGAACTGAAACAGGCGGAAGCGGCGCTCGCCACCGATCCCACAGACGAAAACTACCGGCACCTGATCGAAATTCAGGCGCAATTCCAGGATGTGCAAGCCACGGAAGCACTGATCGAAGGGTTTGGCGTCTCCTCGGGCAGGGCAGGGCGAGCTTAGTTGGAAGCGAGTGAATTGAGAAAGCGTCGTTGCGCGTCGAAATGGCGCGTAACGGGCTAAGTCGGGTAATTGATTCGCTTTTTTCATGCGAATCATGCGAGAGGCGCTTGACCTTCTGGCAGATTGGCGGAATCAGGACGATTCGAAACGTTAACCCGAACCCGCGTCGACGGGAAATAAGCGATGTGAGGTACTGGTCACTGGACAGGCAGCCCGCCTGCCACAGATATCAGGGTTAATCTGGACTTAATGGATGTCGCCCAAAAAGGGGAAACCCGGTTTTGGGGCAACGACATACACCAAACGAAACGAGTTGATGCAGTTACTGGCCCGGTGAAGCGCGTTTCATAAGCGAGCGCATCCGATTTGACTGGTCCGACAGCTTACGCGGCTTTGAAGTTCGGCCGCTAGGAGAAGATAAAGACTATGGCGACAAAGGAAAAGGAAGAGGTCGAAACCGAACGCGAAGGCGCCACCGATGGCCCTCTGCTCGACCTTTCCGATGATGCTGTCAAGAAGATGATCAAGGCCGCCAAGAAGCGCGGCTATGTCACCATGGACGAGCTGAATTCGGTGCTGCCCTCAGAGGAAGTGACCTCCGAGCAGATCGAGGACACGATGGCGATGCTGTCCGACATGGGCATCAACGTGGTCGAGGACGACGAGCAGGGCGAGGAGCCCGAGGCCGCCGACACCGCGGCCGATGCCGAGGAAGACGCCAACGAGCTGGCTGAGCAGACCGGCACCGCGGTTGCCGCCACCACCACCAAGAAAGAACCGACCGATCGCACCGACGATCCGGTGCGCATGTATCTGCGCGAGATGGGCTCGGTGGAGCTTTTGTCGCGCGAGGGCGAAATTGCCATCGCCAAACGCATCGAGGCCGGCCGCGAGACGATGATCGCGGGTCTGTGCGAAAGCCCGCTGACCTTCCAGGCCATCATCATCTGGCGCGACGAACTCAACGAATCCAAGATCCTGCTGCGTGAGATCATCGATCTCGAAGCCACCTATGCCGGCCCCGAGGCCAAGCAGGCGCCGGTGGTCGAGCGCGTCGAGGAAGCCAAGGTCGAGGACAAGCCGCGCCGTTCGCGCGACGACGAAGACGACATCACCAATGTCGGCGCCGATACGCGTGGGCTGACGGATGACGACGACGAAGACGAGGACGAAGCGAGCCTGTCGCTGGCCGCGATGGAAGCGGAACTCCGCCCGCAGGTGATGGAGACGCTCGACGTTATCGCCGACACCTACAAAAAGCTGCGCAAGCTGCAGGATCAGCAGGTCGAGAACCGTCTGGCCGCGGCCGGCACGCTGTCGCCCAGCCAGGATCGCCGGCTGAAGGAGCTGAAGGACCAGCTGATCAAGGCGGTGAAGTCGCTGTCGCTCAACACGGCGCGCATCGAGGCGCTGGTCGAGCAGCTCTACGACATCAACAAGCGCCTGGTGCAGAACGAAGGCAAGCTGCTCAGGCTCGCCGAAAGCTACGGCGTGCGTCGCGAAGAGTTCCTGAAGGAATATCAGGGTTCCGAGCTCGACCCGAACTGGACGCGCTCGATCGGCAACCTGACCTCGCGCGGCTGGAAGGAATTCACCAAGAACGAGAAGGATGCGATCAAGGACCTGCGCGCCGAGATCCAGAACCTCGCCACCGAAACGGCGATCTCGATCCTGGAATTCCGCAAGATCGTCAACCAGGTGCAGAAGGGCGAGCGCGAAGCGGCGATCGCCAAGAAGGAAATGGTCGAGGCCAATCTGCGCCTCGTCATCTCAATCGCCAAGAAATACACCAATCGCGGCCTGCAGTTCCTCGACCTGATCCAGGAAGGCAATATCGGCCTGATGAAGGCGGTCGACAAATTCGAATACCGCCGTGGTTACAAGTTCTCGACCTACGCGACATGGTGGATCCGGCAGGCGATCACGCGTTCGATCGCCGATCAGGCGCGCACCATCCGCATTCCGGTGCACATGATCGAAACGATCAACAAGATCGTGCGCACCTCGCGCCAGATGCTGCACGAGATCGGCCGCGAGCCGACGCCGGAAGAACTGGCCGAAAAGCTTGCCATGCCGCTCGAAAAGGTACGCAAGGTCTTGAAGATCGCCAAGGAGCCGATCTCGCTCGAAACGCCGGTCGGCGACGAGGAGGATTCGCATCTGGGCGATTTCATCGAGGACAAGATGGCGATCCTGCCGATCGACGCGGCGATCCAGGCCAATCTGCGCGAGACCACCACGCGCGTGCTGGCCTCGCTGACGCCGCGCGAGGAGCGCGTGCTCAGAATGCGCTTCGGTATCGGCATGAACACCGACCACACGCTGGAAGAAGTCGGCCAGCAGTTCTCGGTTACCCGCGAGCGTATCCGCCAGATCGAAGCCAAGGCGCTGCGCAAGCTCAAGCACCCGAGCAGGTCGCGCAAGCTGCGCAGTTTCCTGGATAGCTGAGACTTACCGATGCAAAGAGTTCAAGGGCGCCGATGGCGCCCTTTTTTGTTTGTGGGGCGCACTCTTGCGGGCCGGGCCCTTCGGGAGGATAATTTCGCTGTCGGATGCATTTCTGGGCGATAACCCGGATGCCCGCCCCGGCGAAGCCGCCGTGCTCCGTGGCCCCGGAGGGAGGTGTGCCATGACAAGCTACATCGTGCTGATGAACTGGACGGAGCAGGGTGCCAGAAACGTGCGCGAGTCACCGAAGCGGCTCGACGCCGCCAGAAAGCAGCTGGGAGACATGGGCGGATCGTTCAAGGCGTTCTACCTGACCATGGGCGAATACGACATGGTGGCGGTGGTCGAAGCGCCCGACGACGCGGTGCTGGCGCGCTTCTCGCTGATGCTGGCGGCAGCCGGCAATGTCAGGACGCGGACGCTGAAGGCCTTTCCCGAATTAGCCTACCGCGAGATCGTCACCTCGCTCGGATAAAGCCCGTAGCGGAAGGGCCGGACCGGCTGGCCCGATACATTCTCCTTCGCGCGAGCGACCGAGCGACGTCTTGACGGCGCCCGATCGTTCGTGGTCCTTCAAGTTTGCGCTACCAACCAAATGCCGGAACTATGCTGACCGTCTGGTACAACACGCGCTGCCCGGTCTGCGATGCCGGGATCAGCAGGCAGAAGCGGCGGCTGATCGAAGCGATCAAGGCTGGGCGGATCGAGTTCCGAGACATCAATCTTGAACCGGCAGCGCTAGCCGGATTTGGCGCGTCGCTTGAGGATATCCGCCGCCGGCTGCACGCCACCGATGCCGAGGGCCGACTGCTGGTCGGCGCCGATGTCGCCATCGCGGTATGGAAGGTCACGCCGGGCGAGGGCTGGTTGGCGACGCTGTTCGGCAATCCGGTTGCCTTGCCGCTGACACGCTTTGCCTACGATCGC
>NZ_RZPW01000605.1:0-3957 GCF_003998455.1 Mesorhizobium sp. M7A.F.Ca.CA.001.08.2.1
TGTCGGAAGCCAGGGTCTCGATGCCGCCGATCGGCAGCCAGCGCAGGTCGACGGCAAAGACGACGATCAGCACCAGTCCGAGCCAGAAACCCGGCACGGCATAGAGCGCCAGCGAGCCGATCGACAGGAAGCGGTCGCGCAAACTCCCGGGCCGCGCGCCGGCATAGATGCCGAGTGCCGAGCCGAGCCCGAAGGAGAGCGCGGTGGCGCTGACCATCAACAGCAGCGTGTTGGGCAGGCGTTCGAGGATCACATCGCGGATCGGTCGGGAGAAGGTCACCGACTGGCCGAGGTCGAGATGCAACAGCGCCCAGAGATAGTTAGCCAGCCGCGTCAGCTCCGACTGGTCGAGGCCCCAGCGATGGCGCAACAGCTCGATCATGCCGGCGTCGCCGCCGGTCGAGACGATATAGGCATCGACCGCATCGCCGGGGGCGGCCTCGAGCAAAAGGAACGTGCCGATGACGACGATCAGCAGCACGAAGACGCTGCCGACGAGGCGGCGGCGGAGAAGGGTGAGGGCGCGGTTCATGGGGGCGTCGATGGGTTGGCGATACGTTGATTAGGACCGCGCCTAGGCACCCTCCTCTGTCCTGCCGGACATCTCCCCCTCAAGGGGGGAGATCGGCTGTCTCTTTTGGCTTCGCCAATCTCCAACGTTGAAGAATTCGCGGGACAGACAAGCGGCCAATCTCCCCCCTTGAGGGGGAGATGTCCGGTAGGACAGAGGGGGGCCTCGTAGAACTCAAAGCCTACGATGATTTCGCGAATTTTCATCCGCGCAATTCTGTCACGATTCCAAATACGTGTCCGCCCAGTTCGACACCGCCCAGCGCGGGTTGTTGGCGATGTTGCCGACGGTGTCTCGCGCGACGCTGATGAAACTCCATTCGGCGACGTTGATCAGCGGCAGGTCGGCAGCCACCGCCTTCTGGAATTCCTTGTAGAGGTCGGTGCGGGCTGATGCGTCGAGCGTCTCCGATGCCTTGGCGATGAGCGCATCGAGCGCATCGTTCTTGTAGCCGCCCTGGTTGGAGAACGGCACGCCGTCCGGAATGCCGCTCTGCACCAGGATGGTGGTCGAGATCGCCGGATCGCCGCGGAACACCGGCGGACCGACCGCGAGATCGAAGGCGTGGTCGGTGTAGACCGCCTTGATGTGCGCGGCCGAGTCGTTGTTGACCAGCTCAGCGTCGATGCCGATGGCGGCGAGCGCCTGGCGCAGATAGTCGCCGAACTGTTTTGTCTCGTTGAAATAGGGCGCAGGCAGCAGTTTCAGCGTGAAGCGCTTGCCGTCCGGGCCTTTCTTGTAGCCGGCTTCATCGAGCAGCGCGTTGGCCTTGGCGACGTCGAAGGCATAGGTCGGCACATCGGCGGTGTAGAATTGTGGATCGTTCTTCGGCACCGGGCCGGTGGCTGTCGCGGCATAGCCGAGGAACACCGTCTTGACGACGAAATCCTTGTCGATGGCATGTGCGATCGCCTGCCGCACTTTGACGTCGGCCAGTTCCTTGCGGCGATGATTGATCTCGACGACGAGTTGATAGGTCAGCCCTTCGTAACCCTTGGTGATCACTTTCAGGCCCGGCACTTTCGAGATGCGGTCGAGGTCGGCCAGCGGCACGGCGGAAAAGGCCGCGAGCTGGATCTCTCCGGCCTCCAGCGCGCTCGCCGCGGACGTGCGATCCGGCAGCACCTGATAGATGATCTCGTCGAGATAGGGCTCATCCTTGCCCCAGTAGTCGGTGTTTTTGGTCAGCCGGTAATACTGGCCGGCCTTGTACTCGCCGAATTTGAACGGTCCGGTGCCGATGGGCGCGTTGTTGGCCGGGTTGTCCTTGATCTTGCCGACCTCGTAGATGTGCTTCGGCACCACGCTGCTCAGCGCCGGCAGCGCGTTGCGGATCAACTGGAACGGCGTCGGCTTGGCGAATTTGAACACAGCGGTGAGATCGTCGGGGGTCTCGACGCTGGCCAGGTCCTTGAACACGGTGCGGCCGAGGTTCTGCAGCGGCTTCCAGATTTGCAGCGCCGAGAAGGCGACGTCGGCGGAGGTGAACGGCTTGCCGTCATGCCATTTGACGCCGTCGCGCAATTTGAACGTCACCGAGAGCCCATCGGCGGCACCCTCCCAGCTCAGCGCCAGCCTTGGCGCGAGTCCGTCCTTGCCGTCGTAGGAGGCTTCGGCCAGCGTTTCGACGATCTTGCTGGAGATGAAGAAGACGCCGTTGGAAGCGACGATCGCCGGGTTGAGGTTGCGCGGTTCGGAATCGGCGGCAAGCACAAGCCGCCCGCCCTTCTTCGGCGTCTGCGCCCAGCCCGGTGTCGGGATGGCGGTGGAGGCCAGCAGCATTGCCGAGCCGGAAAGCATCGTGCGTCTGGAAATCGTGAAACCTGACATGATCGAACTCCGTCCTCTCCGCGACCCGGTTGGGCGCGCCAATACCCCTCGAACGCCGGCAAGCCCGCCAGCATCCTTGCGGCGGCGATTATGAGCCTTGCCGAGGGTTTCGCCAGAGACGGAATTGGCGCATCCTCGCTTGGCTTTGAAATTTTCGTCCGCTGGACCAGTTTGGAATATGCGCTTCTATCACGTCAATCTGGTAGGACCAAATTGATGGGATATGCGACAGACAAAGGTATGATGACATCGAACGGTGCTGTTTTCCCTATTTCTGGCTGGACCAGAACGGGCAAAATGGTGCAGATTTGAGTCATGGCCAGGGGATCGCGAGCGGAACGACCGGCGGTCCCAGGCAATTCAGGGAGAGAGAGAGAGATGAACATTGCTCCGGGCAAGAATGCCGTCGGCAATATCCCGTTCGACCAGGCAAGGGTCGACCGGCTGATGGAGGAGGCCGGCATCGATGTGCTGCTCGCCACCTCCAAGCACAACACGCAATATCTGCTGGGCGGTTACAAGTTCATCTTCTTTGCCGCCATGGATGCGATCGGCCACAGCCGGTACCTGCCGATCGTCGTGTACGAAAAGGGCGGGCCGGACCATGCTGCCTATATCGGCAACCGCATGGAGGGCGGCGAGCACCAGAACAATCCGTTCTGGACGCCGACGCTGCACGCCGCCTGCTGGGGCACGCTCGACGCCGCCAACCTTGCGGTCGAGCACCTGCAGAAGATCGGCAAGGCCGGCGCGCGCATCGGCATCGAGCCTGGCTTCATGCCATCGGACGCCTATACGCTAATCCGCAAGGCGTTGCCGGATGCCAGGCTGATCGATGCGACCGACATGCTGGAGCGCATGCGCGCCATCAAGACCGATGCGGAGCTGGAGAAGCTGCGCACGGCCTCCGAACTGATCACCGATTCCATGCTGGCGACCATTGCCTGGGCGCGTGAAGGCACGACTAAAAGCGAGATCATCGAGCAGCTGCGGCGCGAGGAAACCAATCGCGGCATCCATTTCGAATATTGCCTGCTGACGCTGGGTGCCAGCCACAACCGCGCCGCTTCACCGCAGGCGTGGGAAAAAGGCGAGGTGCTGTCAATCGATTCCGGCGGCAATTATCACGGCTATATAGGGGACCTCTGCCGGATGGGCATTCTCGGCGAACCGGATGCCGAGCTCGAAGATCTGCTGGCCGAGGTCGAGACGGTGCAGCAGGCGGCCTTCTCAAAAGTCAAAGCGGGCACGCTGGGCGGCGACATGATTTCGCATGCCGAGGGCGTGCTGAAGGCTTCGAAGGTCGCGCCCTACACGGATTTCTTCGCCCATGGCATGGGCCTGATCACTCACGAGGCGCCGTTCCTGATGACCAACCATCCGGTGACCTATGAAGGCACCTATGCGGCCAAACCGCTGGAGAAGAACATGGTGCTGTCGGTGGAGACGACCATGCTTCACCCGACACGGGGCTTCATCAAGCTGGAAGACACGCTGGCGGTGACGGAGAGCGGATACGTGATGTTCGGTGATCGGGGCCGGGGGTGGAACAGGGG
>NZ_RZPW01000606.1:0-3923 GCF_003998455.1 Mesorhizobium sp. M7A.F.Ca.CA.001.08.2.1
GGCAAATCCGGACGCTGCCAACAAGGATAGCTGTCCATCGAGCGCCTGCTCGGTTGCAGCGTCCGTGGACATCACAATTGTGTCTTGGAGGAAATTGGCATGGCAAAAATATCAAAGGTTATGGTCGGTGAATCGCTGGTGGGAGACGGCAACGAAGTCGCGCATGTCGACCTGCTCATCGGCCCGCGGGGGAGCGCGGTCGAAACGGCATTTTGCAACGCGCTTACCAACAACAAGGACGGCTTTACTTCGCTTTTGGCGGTGATCGCGCCCAATCTTCAATGCAAACCCAACACCGTGATGTTCAACAAGGTCACGATCAAGGGTGCCAAACAGGCGGTTCAGATGTTCGGCCCGGCGCAGCACGCCGTGGCAAAGGCCGTGCAGGACAGCGTTGCGGACGGGACCATTCCGGCCAACGAAGCAGACGACGTGTTCATCTGCGTCGGGGTATTCATCCATTGGGACGCGGCGGACGACGCCAAGATCCAGAAATACAATTACGAGGCGACAAAGGAAGCCATCCAGCGCGCCGTTGCAGGAACCCCGACCGCCGCCGAAGCAACGGCCCAGCGCGACAAGGTCAAGCATCCGTTCGCAGCCTAGACAAGAGACAGCCCCGCACAGGAAAAACCCTCTTCTGAGACGGATGGTCTGTTGCGCCGGCTGAAAAAGGTTCTGGGCTTTTGAAACGTCAGCTCCCGAAGGGCGCACGCCCTTCGGGAGCTGACGAGCAACGATGATCAGGCGCCGAGTGACGCGAGGCGGCCGGGCGTGAGCGTAGCGTTGTGCAATGAGGTTGCGACCAGTGCCGCGGCGACGCCCATGGCGGACAAGGCCCTGATGTCGTTCTCGTCGCGGACACCGCCGGCCGCAATGACAGCGCGATTTCCGGCCTTGGCCTTGACCTCCTGCAACCGCCCGAAGTCGGGACCGGCGGCCGCACCGACCTTGGCCAGCGTCATGACAATCACCTTTTGCGGCCAAAGCTCGGGCTCATCGAGAAGAGAACGCGGCCCGCAAAAACTATCGCCGACGAAATCAAGGGACAGGATGAGATCGGGATGATCGCGAAAACGCCGCAGCAATATGTCGTCTCGCTGCGATTCAGAGCCCAGAACAGGAGACAGCGAGCGTTCGGCAAGCGCCGCCAAAAGTGTCTTTTCGTCGGCCACGCCGGCATCGACCCAAAGTTCCGGCGGCTCCGCCATCGTCCTCAGCCGGGCGAGTGCGTCGCTGTTTGGCGCTCCGCCTTCGATAGCGTCCAGATCTGCGATGTAGAAGGTGGAAAAAGGATAAAGCCCACGCAGTCCTTCAGCGACCGCGACCACATCAGGGCTTCGGCTGAGCGGCGTAACGATCGGCCTGTAGCGATCGCGTTTTCCCTGCTGGGCGCGAACCACCACGCCGTCTTTCAGGTCGAGAACGGGAATGATACGCAACGCTTTTTTCACCGACCAATTGCCACCGTCATGAAAGCTTGAAGCGTGGAAAAAAGAAAGGGCATCATTGCCGGTTTCGACATTGGCGGCGCGCATCTGAAGGTGACCCGCGCACAAGACGGTCGCATCGTCGAGGCGGTAACGATCGCAACGCCGCTCTGGCAAGGGTTGGACAAGCTGGCTTCAGCCCTCGACGAAACGGCTCCGATCTACGCGGGTGCGGATCTCAACGCATTCACCATGACGGGCGAACTGTCGGACATCTTTCCGTCCCGCGATGCCGGCGTGGCGGCTCTGCTGGGTCAGATTTCCACCCATTTCCCCGCAGACAAAAAGCTGGTCTATGCCGGACCATCCGGTTTCGTCGGAGTCGAGCGGGCAGCGCAGCTGACCGCCGATGTGGCTTCCGCCAATTGGCACGCGACAGCCTTGTTGGTAGCAAAACTCGCCGGCGATGCCCTGTTCGTCGACATGGGCTCCACCACCACCGATATTATCGCCATCAAGAACGGCGCCGTGGCCAATGACGGCTACACCGATGCCGGACGGCTTCTAACCGGCGAATTGGTCTATACCGGCTTTACCAGGACATTCCTGTTCGGCGTAGCCTCGTCGGCTCCCGTTCATGGCAGGCTAACGCCGCTGATGAACGAATATTTCGCCTCGATCGCCGACGCTCACCGCATCCTGGGCGTGCTCGACGAGGACGACGACAGGCCCCCTCCCGCCGACGGCAAGGAAAAGACTGTGGACGGCTCGATCGCGCGGCTGGCGCGCATGGTAGGGCGCGACGCCACCGACCTCACCCCGCCGGAATGGGGTGAAGTCGCGCGCTGGTTCAGCGAGCAGCAACTGCGCAAAGTGCACGATGCAGCGGCGCTGGTTGCCGGAACCCTGTCTCGGGATGTCCCGATCGTCGGCGCCGGAAGCGGTCGCTGGCAGATCAGGCGGCTGGCCGAACGCATGGAACGCAGTTACGTCGATTTCGCCGACATCATCCCCGCCGATGACACTGTTCGCGGGCAAGCGAGCAGCGCGGCACCCGCGTCCGCAGTGGCGCTTTTGGCGGGATATCCTTCGTAAGCAGGTTGCGGCGCTCGCGCCTATGCTCGCGGGTCCTCGCTATCCGAACCTTTGGCGGTCAAGTGATCGCTGACACGCTGCATCAGCCAGCCCCAGGCTTCCTTTTCACCGTCGCCTGCCGTCTTTTCGATGGCGATCGAAAGGTAGGCGATTTCCGCCTCGATCTTGTTGCGCGGCAGCATGCCGAGCCGGCTGACCAGGATGGCCAGCTCAAGCACCGCCGCCTTGGCTCGGTTGAGGCCGGTGAACGGCGCGAGCGTTTCCTCCCGCACCACGCGGCAGAAATGGCGGGGGCGCACACCATTGTCATCGACCGCCTGGACTTCGAGGCCCGAATACGCCAGCGCCGCCTCGAGCCTCGGCACCGGGAACCCGTCAACCGGAACGGTTGGCCAATGCTTGCGGCCTGTCAGGCAGCCGGCAAAGACACGCACGTCGTCAGTATAATTGGCGATGGCGAACGGCACTTCGGCGAGATTGTCGAGCGTGACCGACGGCCGGAACGGCGCGATAACCCAACCGTCATTCTCGGCAATGATGCCGATCGGCGCGATGTGGACGTTGCCTGCCTTGTTGACCGTCGTGATGATGGATTCGCGAATGTAGGGCATGGTCCTAGCGCTCTTTCCTTGCGCGGAGCGTCTTGCCCGGCTCGGCAAGACGGGTACGGTCGGTTTCGGGTGCTGGCGCGGCAACGCCCCATGCGAGCGGCTCGTCCTGCACATAACGCTTGCCGAGGCGCCACGCGATCTCCGCCTTCGTCAGTTCCGCGCCGAGGTAAAAAGCGTGTGCGCCGTCGGCGTTGACGTCCAGCCCGGCAAAAAGTTCGAACGCATCCGTGGCAACCGCATGCCCTTTGCTATTGAAAACATGGATGCCGTCCTCCGCTACCGCGATCCGGAAGTTGGCATCGCGCACCTGGGCCGCCAATGCCTCGATATCGTCGGTTGAGGCTGTGAAAGGCTTGCGATCGTGGACCTGCAACAGGCCTGGGTGATAGCCGCGCGGCAACGCGCCGTCCGTGCAAGCAGCCAACATGACGCGGCGGGCGATATCGTGCTCCTCGATCGTGCGCACCGTGTGTGGGCTGACATGCACCGCCAGCACGTTCCGGATCCGGAGTTCCGAGCAGAGCCCCGCTAGAACGGCTGTAACGCCGGAACTGTCGGCGTCGGTCAATTCGGTGAGATTGCCGGTGCCCATCAGCAATTCGATGTCCGGCCAACGGCGCCGCGCCTCGATGAAGCGCCCGAGTGAAACGGCGAAGCCGAAATGGATCGGGTCGAGCACGGGATCGGCAATGAAGGCGACGCCGGCGCGGACTATCTTCTCAGCCTCGATGAGAACACGCTGCCGTTGATCTTCGACCATCGGGCTACGGCAGTGTTGATACCCTGT
>NZ_RZPW01000607.1:0-3919 GCF_003998455.1 Mesorhizobium sp. M7A.F.Ca.CA.001.08.2.1
AATGTCTGGAGATAACCGGCTTCGTCGGCAGCAGTGCCCGGCCGCATCTTGGCCATGGCGTCGGCAGCGACGGAAAATGAGATCTGGAACATGCCGTCATGGCCAACGAAACGAATGCGCTGGCCCGCTTCGTCATAGCTGCGGCTGCGGTTGGGGAAGGTGAGGCTCATGTCTTGGCCTCCGTGACTTTCTTGGTCACCCGCTTCTTCTTCGGCGTTGGATTGAGGGCCTCGGCGACACGATCGGCCTCTTCCTTGGCCAGCCGAAGCTCTCTCAGCCTTGCCGTCTTGATCTCCCTGGCTCTTGCCTCGGACATATATTCGGCGGTCGCCTTGTTTTTCTCCGCTGTCTTCTTCTGCTTGTCGACAAAGCGGGCTTCAGCTTTTTCCATGATCGTCTGATTGCCTTCGGCCATCGAAGAAATCTCCCTTGTGCCTGAAACCGTGAAAGTGAACTTGTCCGATAAATAGGCACTCGATCGGCAAAATTCAATCTTTTGAATTATTTGACATTCTACGGATATCACGAAACGGCCAGCCGAAATAATACTTTTGAATATTTAATGCGGTCCGCGAATAATTTTTGGCACTCCTATCTATCGAGTGCCAACGCGTCTATAGAGGGGGGCGTGGCCGCCTGTGCCGGCCCCAGAAAGAAAGTTCCCATGAAATTTCGGCCACTCCACGACCGCGTCGTCATTCGTCGCGCCGAAGGCGATATCAAATCCAAGGGCGGGATCATCATCCCCGACACTGCCAAGGAAAAGCCGCAGGAGGGCGAAGTCATCGCTGTCGGCCCTGGCGCACGCGACGAAAACGGCGCGCTTGTTCTGCTCGACGTCAAGGCCGGCGACTTCATCCTGTTCGGCAAATGGTCGGGCACCGAGGTCAAGATCGACGGCGAGGACCTTCTGATCATGAAGGAAGCCGACATCATGGGCGTCATCGACAAGAGCGAGACTGGCATCATCGACAAGGGCGCTGCAACCGACAAGACCGTGGCCGTCAAGAAAGCTGCCTGACCTCATTTTCTCCGAACGAACTGGATAAAAATCATGTCTGCCAAGGAAATCAAATTCTCCACCGACGCGCGCGACCGCATGCTGCGCGGCGTCGAGATCCTCACCAATGCGGTGAAGGTCACGCTCGGCCCCAAGGGCCGCAACGTCATCATCGACAAGGCCTATGGCGCGCCGCGCATCACCAAGGACGGCGTCACCGTCGCCAAGGAAATCGAGCTTGCCGACAAGTTCGAGAACATGGGCGCCCAGATGGTGCGCGAAGTGGCCTCGAAGACCAACGACCTCGCCGGTGACGGCACCACCACCGCCACGGTGCTGGCCGCCTCGATCCTGCGCGAAGGCGCCAAGCTGGTTGCCGCCGGCATGAACCCCATGGATTTGAAGCGCGGCATCGACCAGGCGGTTTCCGCCGTGGTCAAGGAAATCCAGGCGCGCGCCAAGAAGGTCAAGTCGTCGGCCGAGATCGCACAGGTCGGCACCATCGCCGCCAATGGCGATGCCAGCGTCGGCGAGATGATCGCCAAGGCGATGGACAAGGTCGGCAATGACGGGGTCATCACCGTCGAGGAAGCCAAGACCGCAGAGACCGAACTCGACGTCGTCGAAGGCATGCAGTTCGACCGCGGCTATCTCTCGCCCTATTTCGTCACTAATGCCGACAAGATGCGCGTCGAGCTGGAAGAGCCCTACATCCTCATCCACGAGAAGAAGCTCGGCAATCTGCAGGCGATGCTGCCGATCCTCGAAGCGGTGGTGCAGAGCGGCAGGCCGCTGCTGATCATCTCCGAGGACGTCGAGGGCGAGGCCTTGGCGACGCTGGTCGTCAACAAGCTGCGCGGCGGCCTCAAGGTCGCGGCCGTCAAGGCGCCGGGCTTCGGCGATCGCCGCAAGGCGATGCTGGAAGACATCGCCGTGCTCACGTCGGGCCAGATGATCTCGGAAGA
Source organism: Mesorhizobium sp. M7A.F.Ca.CA.001.08.2.1 (assembly GCF_003998455.1). Classification (NCBI taxonomy): domain Bacteria; kingdom Pseudomonadati; phylum Pseudomonadota; class Alphaproteobacteria; order Hyphomicrobiales; family Phyllobacteriaceae; genus Mesorhizobium; species Mesorhizobium sp. M7A.F.Ca.CA.001.08.2.1. The sequence goes on from NZ_RZPW01000607.1 coordinate 1,966, forward strand.
TCTCGGCATCAAGCTTGAAAACGTCACCATCGAGATGCTCGGCCGCGCCAAGCGCGTGCTGATCGAGAAAGACACCACCACGATCATCGACGGTGCCGGCACCAAGGCGACGATCCAGGCGCGTGTCGCCCAGATCAAGGGCCAGATCGAGGAGACGACCTCCGACTACGACAAGGAAAAGCTGCAGGAGCGGCTGGCCAAGCTCTCCGGCGGCGTTGCCGTCATCCGCGTCGGCGGCGTCACCGAGTCGGAAGTCAAGGAAAAGAAGGACCGCATCGACGATGCGCTGAACGCCACCCGCGCGGCGGTCGAAGAAGGCATCGTGCCCGGCGGCGGCGTGGCTCTGCTGCGTGCCCGCTCGGTGCTTGGCGGCCTGACCGGCGCCAATGCCGATGTCACGGCCGGCATCACGATCGTGCTGCGGGCGCTCGAAGCGCCGATCCGCCAGATCGCCGAGAATTCCGGCGTCGAAGGCTCTGTTGTCGTCGGCAAGCTCACCGACAGCAAGGATCACAATCAGGGTTTTGACGCCCAGAACGAGGTCTATGTCGACATGATCAAGGCAGGCATCGTCGATCCGGCGAAAGTGGTGCGCACCGCACTCCAGGATGCCGGTTCGATCGCAGCCCTTCTGATCACCGCCGAAGCGATGATTACCGACATTCCGGCCAAGGATGCAGCACCTGCGGGTGGCGGCGGTGGCGGCATGGGCGGCTACTAAAACCCAGGACTTGTCCGATCTGTCGGAGATGTGAATGGCGGCCCCGATCGGGGCCGCTACGATTCTCAAGATGATCATCGCAAAGTTACGCAGTCGCCCGGCTCAGTCCCGGGAGGCAATCATGATCTTGCGGCTTTCGAAGGGGACGCAATCCACGCTAGACTGTCCAGGCGGCCGTCTGGTTGCGGAGCTCGCCGGACTTTGGCAAGCGATCGGACGAACCGCCATCCCCGACACGGAGACACGTTCATGTTTGCGGCCAAGGCCATCGACACCTCAGACAAGCCCACGTTCTACCGCGACCTCGCCACCCAATTGAAGGCGCTGCTCGAGGGTGAGCGCGATTCGATCGCCAACGCCGCCAACACCGCAGCACTCATCTTCCAGATGGTGCCGGACCTCAACTGGGCCGGTTTCTATTTCCTGCAGTCGGACGAGGAAATGGTGCTCGGGCCGTTCCAGGGCAAGCCGGCCTGTGTGCGCATCGCCGTCGGCAAGGGCGTGTGCGGAACGGCGGTCGAACTCGGCACGTCGATGCTGATCAAGGACGTGCATGATTTTCCCGGCCACATCGCCTGCGATGCCGATTCGCGCTCGGAACTGGTGGTGCTGCTCGAGGACGATGAAGGCGTCTTCGGCGTGCTCGATCTCGACAGCCCGCTGCCCGGCCGCTTCGACAAGGCAGACCAGGCCGGCATCGAGACGCTGGCGGCGATCTATGCCGCGGCGAGTTCGTTCGAGGACTGATCAGCCTACGAACTTCACCAGCATCAGGCTGAAGCAGCCGATGAACAGGAAGGCCGAGAAGGCGAGCGCCAGCGGGCGCAGGCCGCGCGAGCGCAGCTGAGAGATGTCGGCTTGCAGGCCCATGGCGGCCAGGCCCATGGTCAGCATGATGGTGGTGGCGAGCGCCATTGCCGATTTCACCTCGGTGGGCACCGTGACCAAGCTGTTCAACGCCACGACAGCGACGAAGGCGGCGACGAACCACGGCATGGGCGGCCGCGCCGCCACCTCACTGCTGCTCCTGCCGCGCGCCATCAGGCCGAGCGCGACGACCATCGGCGCCAGCATGGCAACGCGGGTCAGCTTGGCGACGGTGGCGATCTCGCCGGACTGGGTGCCGTTCTGAAAGCCGGCGCCGATGACTTGCGCCACCTCGTGGATCGAGGCGCCGGCCCACAGGCCGAAAGCGTGCTGGTCGAGGCCGAGCATGGGCGCCATGAGCGGGAA
>NZ_RZPW01000608.1:0-3918 GCF_003998455.1 Mesorhizobium sp. M7A.F.Ca.CA.001.08.2.1
GCTGAGGGACGCGGCCGTATCGTCGGGATCACCGATGGCGTATTCGCCATCGCGCTCACCCTGATCGTTCTCGAAATCAGGGTGCCGGCGCACGAGGCGATCCATTCCGAACGCGAGCTGCTCGCCGCGATCGCCGACCTGGCGCCGCGTTTCCTGACCTACGCCTTGAGCTTCCTGACGCTGACCATCTTCTGGTTTGGCCAGCAGGCGCAGCATGGTCTGATCGCCAAATCCGATCGACGGCTTGCCACGCTGAACCTTTGCTTTCTCGCCTTCATCGCCTTGCTGCCCTTCTCGACCGATCTTCTGGCCGACTTCCTCGAGTTCAGAACCGCGGTGCTGGTCTACTGGCTCAATCTGCTGGCGCTCGGCGTCACGCTGTTCGCGAGCTGGCGTTATGCGGAGAAAAGCGGCTTCGTAGCAGAGGATGTCGATGCGGAAACCAAACGCACGGTCTATCTGCGCATCATCAAGGCACAGATCCTGTGGGCGGTCGGCGCCGCACTCTCGCTTGTCAGTCCCTTGCTCGGCGTCGGCTTCATCCTGGTCGTGCAGTTGGTCTATGCCGCCGCGCTTCGCGGTTCACTGCTGCGCAAGGTTATCGGCTGAGGGCCCGCCGACAAACTCCACCGTCACGCCCGGCGAAACCAATTTGGCCAGCTCCCGCGCATCCCAGTTGGTCAGGCGTACGCAGCCATGGCTCTCGGTCTTGCCGATCTTCGACGGATCGGGCGTGCCGTGGATGCCGTAGGTCGGCTTATCCAGGGCGATCCAGACCGAACCGACGGGACCGTTCGGGCCCGGCGGAATGGTCAGGACCTTGTCGTTTTGACCCTGCTTGAAATTGATGCTGGGATTGTAGGTGTAGTTCGGATCGAGCGCCACGCGCGACACCGTGTGTATGCCGGACGGTGACGGCGTATCCGACGAGCCGATGGTTGCGGGATAGGCGGCGACCAGTTTGCCGCCGGCGTCATAGGCGAAAACCTCTTTCTTGTCCTTGTCGGCGACGATACGCGCCACCGGTGTCGAAACCAGCCTGCCGAAATTGGCGACCTTGATGATCGTGCCGGGACGATTGAAATCGACCTCCGGGTTGAGCGCCTTGAGATAATTCTCGTCCATGTGAAAGCGCTCCGCGAGCGCCTCGGTCACCGACGTATAACCCATGCGGTCGAGTTGCGCCTTCTGGCTGTAGTCTTCCGGGATCGACGCGACATAGGGACCGGCCGCGTCCTCCGCTGTGATCGTGTAGTTGGCGAAGGCATCGCCGCCGGATTGCGCAAGTGCCGCCTGGATGGCGACCGCGTCGGTCGATCGCAGATTGGCGCCGGTGATCTGGTTGTAGGCGGCGAGCGCCTTGTCGACATTCGAACCGAAACGCCCGTCGATGACGCCAGGCGAAGCGCCACCCCGGTCGAGCAGCACCTGAAGGGCGGCGACATCCTGGCGCGCTCCCAGCGAAAGTGCCGGGGCAACGGTGGTCTTGTCGCCGGCCTTTGGCGGCAGAGCCGCCTGATCGGCGGGGGTCTCCGGCTGGGGAGGGTCTATCGAGGCCTCGTTCAGCGGCTGGCGCTTGATTGTACCCGGCTTAGCCGGCTGCGGCGCGTCGGGATAATTGTCGTCGTAATTGCCATCGTCCTGCGGCGCCGGCGGGTAGGCTTCGACGGAATTGTCCCCATAGGGATCGTACTCATCCACCGGCGGCGGGATAACGCGGCCTTCCTCTTCCAACTGCTTGCGCCGGAACCGCGCCATGTCTTCCGGATCGTCGAGATAGTAGCGGTCGTCGCCTTCGGGGGCGCGGCCCAGTTCGCGCAGTCGTGTCTCGCGGCGCAAGGCGCGGCGGTCGAGCCGGGTCTGCGGCGGCTGGATGGCGATGACCTTGCCGGTATCGGCATCGACGATCACGCGGTTGCCCCTGGCGTCGTAGTAGATGTCGAGATTACCGTCCTGGGCGACAAGGATGCCCCCGGTATCGGCAGCGCGGACAACCCTTGGCGCATTGTCCGTCGTCGGCGCGGCGAACGCCCCGGAAGACACAAGCCCGGCGGCTAGCGCCGAGAGGGCAAAGATCGTGCGGAACATGGTGGCCAAATTCTCCGGTCCGTAAATTTGCCGCCGCCGGCATTGTCTTCTGGCGAACCCCTTCGCCAGCAAACCAGTTACACCATCCTATGGTTCCAACATGAACCGGGCATGAAGATGGCGGTTTTCCGGCGCCTCAAGGAATATAGGCTAGCTTTCGGCAAGTCCCAATTCCTTGCGCGCCTGCCTGGTAAGCTTCAGGGCGACAAGGCGATGGCTCTCGCGCAGATAGTCCTTCAGCGCGGCATCATCCATGCTCTGGCTTGTCCGACGCTGGATCCATGTCATGCCGCGCGAAGCAAGATACGGTGCGGGCCGTAGCCCCGGCTGTTCCTTGAGCACATCATAGGCGATATCGGAACATTTGAAGGTGACGAAGAGCTGCTGGCCATCGTCCCAGCCGCCGATCGCGAAGACCTTGGCCCCCACCTTCCAAACATGGGCGCCACCCCACTGGACGACATGGGTCGTCGAAGGCAGCGAGTCGCAGAAGCTGTTGTAGTCGTCCAGTGTCATCCCCGCCCCACGTTTTATATGAAAACGCCGCGCGTCCAGGAAGGACGCGCGGCGCAGGATCAGGCTGCCGCTTCCGCCGCGACGATCGTCGGTTTGGAGCGGAAATTCAGCCGGTCGGAACCGGCTGTCACCTTGACGGTCGAGCCGTCGAGGATGTCGCCGAGCAGGATCTTCTCCGCCAGTGGGTCCTGCAATTCCTTCTGCATCACCCGCTTCAGCGGCCGCGCGCCATAGGCCGGGTCGTAGCCCTTGGCCGCCAGCCAATCCACCGCCTCCTGGTCCAGCGATAGCGTGATCTTGCGGTCGACAAGCAGGCTCTCGAGCCGCTTGAGCTGGATCTCGACGATGCGGCCCATATCCTGCCGGCGCAGCCGGTGGAACAGGATCACCTCATCGACGCGGTTGAGGAACTCCGGCCGGAACGATGCCCTGACGACGTTCATCACCTCGTCGCGCACCAGATCGACATCTTGGTCCTCGGTGAGGTTGACGAGATATTCGGCGCCGAGGTTCGACGTCATGATGATCAGCGTGTTGCGGAAGTCGACCGTGCGGCCCTGGCCGTCGGTCAGACGGCCGTCGTCGAGCACCTGCAAAAGCACGTTGAACACATCCGGATGCGCCTTCTCGATCTCGTCGAACAGCACGACCTGATAGGGCCTGCGCCGCACCGCTTCGGTCAGCGCGCCGCCTTCCTCATAGCCGACATAGCCGGGAGGCGCGCCGATCAGCCGGGCGACCGAGTGCTTTTCCATGAACTCCGACATATCGATGCGCACCATGGCGCTCTCGTCGTCGAACAGAAAGCTCGCCAGCGCCTTGGTCAGCTCGGTCTTGCCGACCCCCGTCGGTCCGAGGAACATGAACGAGCCGATCGGCCGGTTCGGATCCTGCAGGCCCGCGCGGGCGCGCCGCACCGCTTTCGACACAGCTTGCACCGCCTCGCCCTGGCCAACGACGCGCTTGCCGATCTCGTCTTCCATGCGCAGCAGCTTGTCGCGCTCGCCCTGCAGCATCTTGTCGACCGGAATGCCGGTCCAGCGCGAGACGATATGGGCGACGTGGTCGGGGGTAACCACCTCTTCGACCATGCCGGCTTTGCCGTCCTGGGCCTCGGCCTCCTTCAGCTTCTTTTCCAGTTCCGGAATCTTGCCATAGGCAAGCTCGCCGGCGCGCTGGAATTCACCCTTGCGCTGGGCAATGGCAAGGTCGTTGCGCGCCTCGTCGAGCTGCTTCTTCAGGTCGGCGGCGAGCCCGAGCTTCTGCTTCTCGGCCTGCCACTTGGCGGTGATCTCGGTCGATTCCTCCTCAAGG
>NZ_RZPW01000609.1:0-3915 GCF_003998455.1 Mesorhizobium sp. M7A.F.Ca.CA.001.08.2.1
GTCCGAGCGCGAAGGCCGCGACCACGACACCGTAGGCCAGAAGTGCAAACAGGCCGCCGCCCAGCGCCTTCCAGGTTTCCGGCGCACCCAGGTCGACTGTGAGCCGGCCACGGCAGGCGACGAAGGCCGCCGGCAGCAACGCGCCGTAGATCAGCAGCACCCATGCGGTATAGGCGCCGGCGTTTCCCGCCGCCCGAACGCCGAGCGCATCGACCGTCGCATAAGCGGCGATGATCGCTCCCGTTGCCAGCGCATAGAGTATCGATGTCGTGGCGGCCCTGCCCCTTCCGAGAGAAAGGCCCATGATGCCGCCCGCGACCAGCGCGACACCGATGGTCTGCGGCAGAGTGAGCTGCTGGTTGGCCAGGAAGAACCCGCCGAGCGTGACGAGCAGCGGCACGCTGCCGCGAACGATCGGATAGACCTGTCCCAGCTCGCCATATCTGTAGGCGGCCACCAGAAACAAACTGTAGCCAACCTGCAGGCAGGCCGAGAGCACAATGTAGGACCAGGCCGGCGCGGCCGGAAGGGCGTGGAAGAAGGCTAAGGGGATGGCGAGCGCCGTACTGGAAAAGCTCATGACGGTGACGGTCCACAACCTGTCGGCCCCCGTGCGCAGGAACGCGTTCCAGGTTGCGTGCAGGATCGCCGCAAACAATGCGAGCCCGATGACCAGCGGGCTCATTGGGACTTACGCGAAGCAGCGACGATGCCCATGGCCGCCTTGCGGGCGTCGCGAATGGCGGCGTCGGCCGGCCCCATCTGCGCCAGCAAGGTCGCACCTTCGATCAGCATAAGCAGTGTCGCCGCCACGCTTTCGGCGCGGCCGCGCGGCATCATCTCTTCGAGGATAGACCGCATGCGCCGCTTGAGGCCGTTCTTCTGCCTGACAACGGCCTTGAAAACCGGATGCCCGGGATCGCCGAACTCGGCCAATGCATGAGCGAACAGACAGCCATGGAAATCGGCGCTGCGGAACCAGCGTGCATGCCAGTCAAAGATCCTTCCGATTTTCTGTTCCGGCGGAATGCCCTCCTGGGCGAGCCGGTCGAGCTGGCGGTCGAAACGCATAGCGCGATAGTCGAGCACCTCGACGATCAATTCGTCCTTGCTGGGGAAGTGGCGATACATCGTCATCTTGGCCACATCGGCTTCGGCGATGATCCGGTCGATACCCGTCGCATGGAAACCGGCGCGCTTGAACAGCACGTAGGCCGTTTCAACGACGTGCTGGCGCTTATCGGAAACGGGCGATGGTGTCACGGCGCATACCGAGTGATGAGACAGGTCTGTCTCATATCTATGCGACGGATCGCGCCAGCTGTCAACGCAGCACGAAAAACGCCTGCAGCCGATCAAGCCACAGGCGCGAAAGAGATTGGAAGGGGAAACCGGGTTTAGCGCAGAATGCGGCAGCGGCCGTTGTAGACCATCCAGCGGTCGAAGCCCGAGACGCAGAATTCGACATTGTCGCCGATCGAGGCAAAGCCCTGGCCTTCCTCGATCAGGTACCAGATGGTGCGATCGCGGCCGTCGGACAGGCTGACGGTGGCCCCGCAATAACGGCGACCGATCGGCCAGGTATCGTCGGCCGCCAGATAGCGATGCTGGTGAATGCGCCGGAAATCGGTGATCTGCACATCCGGCAGATGTGGCACGTGATGCACCTGATAGGAAAAGCGGCTGGTGATCTTGTTCAGTACCCAAGGCTGACCGCAGACCCCGCTGTCTTCATCGGAATAGACCGTAAGATCGGCGGCCTGCACGGTCTGGGTGATACCGAGAGGCGCGGCAAGCGGGGTGCAGAGCGAAATCAGGGCGGCAAGAGCGGATTTGGCGAAGCGAGTCATGGCAGCCTCTCAAGGTCGATTGTGCGCACTGTGCGGATTCGCTCGGCGGCGGTCAAGCGGTTGCGTTGACAATGGTTTCCCAGTTTGAAACTGCTTTTTGACCAAAGCCGAATTTACACGGCACCGGAATGGCTCTGGCACGTTCATGCCCGGATCCAAAAGAGCGCGGGTCCCGGGTCGTCAATGAGCCCGCCTCAAGCCTGCTCGCCGGCCAGCCATTCCAACGACCAGTGTGCCGGCCGCCCCACCGCAAGCAGCCTGTGCAGGGCCGGCAGCAGCGTCCGCAGCTCGCCCTCCAGCGTGAACGGCGGATTGACCACCAGCAGACCGCTGCCGTCGAGGCTGGGTTCCAAAGAGGCCGGCCTGATCTCGAATTCGATGTCGAGCAGCTTCGGGATGCCCGATTGCTTCAGCGCCTTGCGGAAAGCGATGATCGCCTTGCGGTCCTTGATCGGATACCAGAGCGCGTAGATGCCGCCTGGCCAGCGCTTGTGCGCCCTTATGAGCCCGTCGACGAGGCGATCGAACTCACCCGCTTCCTCGAATGGCGGATCGATGAGAACAAGGCCGCGCTTCTCCTTCGGCGGCAGATGGGCGCCGAGCGCGAGCCAGCCATCGAGTTCGATGATCCGGGCCTGGAAATCGCCGGCAAAGAACGTCCTCAGCCTCGCGGCATCCTTGGGGTGCAGCTCGATCGCGGTCAGCCTGTCCTGCTTGCGCATGAGATGGCGCGCAATCAACGGCGAGCCCGGGTATTTCTGGATGCCACCCTCAGGGTTGAGCGACCGTATTGTCTCCAGATAAGGCGCGAGCAGTGCTGCCACCGGCGCGGCAAACGGGGCATCGATCAGCCTGCCGATGCCGCCTTGCCACTCACCCGTCTTCTGCGCTTCGGCCGACGACAGATCGTAGCGGCCAATGCCGGCATGGGTGTCGACGACCCGAAACGCCTTGTCCTTCTGCTTCAGATACTCGAGCAAGCGCGTCAGCACGACATGCTTGACGACGTCGGCGAAATTCCCGGCATGGTAGGCGTGGCGGTAGTTCATCGTTTTGTGCCGTTATGCATGTCGTTGTCCCAAAACCGCTGCACACTTTTGGGCGACATGCATCAGCCCCTGCCCCAGCGCGGCGGTGGCGGCTGAGAGTTCGGATTTTCCGGCCGACCGCCTCGAGTGCGCAAGGTCAGCAAAAATCCGATCAGGCCGATCGCCATCAGCGCGAAGCCGACCGGCCGTGCACGGCTGTCGATCTCGCCTGCGCCGGAGCGCAGGATGAGATCGACAGCCCGCATCGGTATGTCGTCGGCATCACCCGGTCCGACGGTGAAGACGTAGGGACCCGGGCTGACGGTCGCGATGACGCCGGCCTCGTCGCGAAAGATCTTGTCGGGCAGTTGCGGGCTGGCCTGGCGAGGATTGTCGGAATGGTTGAACTGCAGCGTCGAGGCGAGCACCGTGCGGCCATTGCTGGCGGCGGTCAGCGTCAGCACGGTGCGCTGCTGCGAGACGATGCGCTCGGCTCTTGCGGTCAGGTCGACCAGCACCCGCACCGGCGCATCGCGGCCGGAGAGCGGCACCGTCAGCGGCTTGAAACGGCCTTGCTCATAGACCCGCCAGGTGCCGATCTCGTGCCCGGAGAAATTGCTCATCGCCCAGGGATAGATGACACCGACGCCGGCGCCGACAAGCAGGATCAGGACAAACAGAAAGCGCATTCACATCACCATGGCGTATCGTAACCTTGCCAATAGCGCCCCGACGGCCAAAAGGCGATGGCCAGTTGCGGCAGCCACCCTGGAGGTGGACCGTGCGGGGTGCGAGCGCAACCAGCTTGGCGGCGTGGCTGCGCAACAATGCCGATAACGTTCTACCTATGCGCTCAAAAATTAAGCCGTGTATTTCGCGCGCCGCGCTGAATATTGCTGTCGGCTCATTCTTGGCCGTTCTTGCTGTCAGGTTTTGATTCTACCTCAAGGGACAGCTTGCCGCGTCCGGCAACATATTGACGTCGATCGAGCCAATATGCTGATTCATAAACAGGATTTGCCTTGTGCGCCATGCTT
>NZ_RZPW01000060.1:0-14394 GCF_003998455.1 Mesorhizobium sp. M7A.F.Ca.CA.001.08.2.1
GACTTCTTAAATGCCACCCTAAAAAAGATCAACCCCGCCAATACGACGCTCACCGTTACCTTGCCAAGCAACACCACCGGCGGCGGCTTGCTCAAGATGACCGCGCGGCTGGACTACAAGCCCTATTTCTATCCGGTCTTCGGCCAGCTCGTCGGCAAATCCGAAACCGACGCCAACCAGAGGATCAGCTTCAACATCACCTCGGAAGTGCGGCTGAAGAACACTCTTGAAGTCGCCCTGGTACTCGACAATTCCGGGTCGATGACTAAGACCGGAACGGGCTCGGGGCAAACGCGCATCGACCTTCTCAAGACCGCGGCAAAACAGCTGGTCGACACGCTGGCCCAGCAGGCGGCGATGATCAAGCAGGTCGACAGGCCGGTGCAGTTCGGCCTCGTGCCGTTTGCCGCCTCGGTCAATGTCGGGCCCGGCAACGGCAATGCGCCCTGGATGGATACCGAAGGCCTGTCGCCGGTATCGAACGAGAATTTCGACTGGTCGACGCTGAACGCAGCCGACAAATACGCCCAGCAGACCAACGGCATCTGGTACAAGCGCGGCACCGGATGGGGAACCGACGAAGGCCAGATGCTGACCCGGTTTTCGCTCTATCGCGACATGAAGGTCGTCACCAACCATGAGCGTGTCGTCAACAGCAAGCGCGTGGTGTGCGACGAATACAACCCGAACAACACCTGCAAACGCGACCACGACGAATACGACTACATCGACACCTATGGCCCGTTCGCCAGTTGGCAGGGCTGCGTCGAGGCCAGGCCTTATCCCTACAATGTCAACGACGCGGCGCCTTCCGGCGGCTCGGCGAACACCGGCATAGGGGTCGGCGATCCGGCGACGATGTTTGTGCCGATGTTCGCCCCGGACGAACCCGGCAACCATTGGAGGCTCACCCAGGATCCCGACGAGGCCGCGCCGACGACCTATGGCGCCATCAACAGCTGGTGGAATGACGACCCGACGAGCAGCACCGGCCAATCCCGGCTGCGCAACATGTCCAAATATTTCCAACCGAGGCCGATCAATGCGCCGGCGCTGGCCGCCGGCAACGGGCCGAACTACAGCTGCTCCACCAACCCGATCACGCCGCTGACCGATGTCAGCGTTACCACTGGGCTTACCGCGATCAAGGCCGCGATCGACCTGATGAAGCCCGATGGCGGCACCAATGTTCCCGAAGGCATGGCCTGGGGTTGGCGGGTGGTTTCGAGCGGCGAGCCGTTCACGCAAGGCCGCCCGGAAACCGAGAGAGGCAACGACAAGGTCGTCATCGTGCTGACCGACGGCGCCAATACCTACTACACGCCGTCCTCGCTCAGCCATTCCGACCCCGCCGATTCGAAATCGACCTATGCGTCCTTTGGCTATCTCAACCCAGGCTACAACGGCACTTCGGTGGGCCGCCTGTTCATGGGCACATCGAGCGCCATTGGCCAGTTCGACTATTCGAACGGCAACTACACCAATGCGCTCAACGAGCAGATGGCGACGCTTTGCAACAACGCCAAGGCAGCCAATATCATGGTGATGACGGTGGCGCTCGACCTGTCGACGACCAAAACCGCCGATCAGCAGGCGATCGAGGCGCTGAAATCCTGCTCGTCGAACTCGCGCTTCCGCAAGGATCCAACGGACGCGAGCAAGCCGGCAAAACTGTTCTGGAATGCCACCGGCGCCAGCTTGTCGAACGATTTCAAGGAAATCGGCAACGAATTGTCGAACCTGCGCATCGTCGGCTGATCCTCAGGCTTCGGGGGCTGGCTGGAACAACGGCTGGCGCCGCTATGCACTTGCGCGCGCCTCCCGGGACAGGCACATCTTGGCCGCCTGCCGGATCGCGCGTCCATTCGCGGCGCGCTGGGGAAGAACAGATGCCCGAAACAGCCAATCATCTCGCCTTCGCGCTGGTCTGCCTCGGCATGGTGCTGACGCCTGGCCCCAACATGATCTATTTGATCTCGCGTTCCCTGTCGCAGGGGCCGAAGGCGGGGCTCATCTCGCTTGGCGGCGTGGCGCTCGGCTTTGTCTTCTATGTACTGGCGGCGGCATTCGGCATCACCGCGCTGCTGCTCGCCGTGCCCTACGCCTATGATGCGCTGCGCTTTGCCGGCGTGCTCTATCTCCTGTGGCTGGCCTGGCAGGCGGTGAAGCCGGGCGGACGCTCGCCATTCGAAGTGCGCGAATTGCCGAGGGACCGGCCGCGCAAGCTTTTCGCCATGGGCCTGATGACCAATCTGCTCAATCCGAAGGTGGCCGTGCTCTATCTGTCGCTGTTGCCGCAGTTCATCAGCCCCGGCAAGGGTCACGTCCTGTCGCAGCTCCTGGTGCTCGGCGCGACACAGATCTCGATCAGCCTCAGCGTCAATGCCGTCATCGCGGTGACGGCCGGTTCAATCGCCACCTTTCTCGCCGGACGGCCCTTGTGGCTGGTCATCCAGCGCTGGATGATGGGAACCGTGCTGGCGGCTCTTGCGCTGAAGATGGCGACCGACGCGCAGCGCTGAGAGCTAGCCTACATCGGTCGCCTTATCTGCTGTGCCCGCTCCGGCTCGACCACCTTGCGGTAGAGATGCCAGGTGGCATGGCCGAGCACCGGCATGACGACGGCGAGCCCGGCAAACAGCGGGATCGAACCGATCACCAGAAGCACGGCGACCAGCAAGCCCCACAGCGCCATTTGCAGCGGGTTGGCCATCACCGCCCGGGCCGAGGTCTCGATGGCTGAGACGGCGCCGACGTCGCGGTCGAGCAGCAGCGGGAAGGCAACCACAGTGGTGGCCAGCACGATTACGGCAAAGACAAAGCCCGCGGCATTACCGGCAAGGATCAGCGTCCAGCCCTTACTGGTGGTCAGCACGTCGCGGATGAAGCCGCCGATCGAGGCCGGCGGCTGGTCTCCGAACAGGCCAGTGTAGATCGATTGCGCGGTGTAGAGCCACAACAGGAACAGCGCCACCAGCATGACGCCAATGACGGCGATCGACGGGATCGCGGACGAGCGCCGGACATCAAACGCGTGCCGCCAGGAGGTGTTCATGCCGAGCTCGCGCCGGCGGCTGATCTCGTAAAGGCCGAGCGCCGCAAACGGCCCGACCAGCGCGAAACCCGACATCAGGGGATAGATGAGCTGGATGGCATTGGCGCCGGACGTCCACTGCGTCAGGATCAGGCCGACGATGGGATAGATCAGGCACAGGAACACGTAGTGCGATGGTTTTGCCCAGAAATCCTCGAACCCGAGACGCAACGCATCCCAAAGGTCCGACGTGGTGATGCGGCGCACCGTCGGCTGCACATGCATTCCACGTGCGTCCGCCATGACATGAAAGCCGGCCATAACCTTCCTCCCGTGTGTCGGGGCGGTCACCGCCTGGATGGCCGCCAGAGCTGCCACTTCAAGATCGAGAAGCATGATAGCAGAGTTGGCGGCGATTGTCGCCGGGTCAATGGCCTGGGGAGCAACTCCTCGTTGTGTTCAACTCTCCGTATGGCCTCTCATATGGCGTACCTTGGCAGACCTTCGTTTTGTGCTGCATTTTAGCATTTACGCATTTTAGCATTTACTTAAATTACTCGTAGGGATCCCTGGCGTATCACCTGAGCTTTACGAGTTTCGGCGAGGGACTATGTTCGCATTGAAAGCCTTCTGGTCTTCGGAGCGCGGCAACTTTGCCATAACGACCGCCGTCGCTATGCTGCCAATAATGATTGGTTTGGCCGGCGCCGTCGATCTGATCGGCACGAGCCATGACGCCTCGCAACTCCAGAACTCGCTGGACGCGGCTGGGCTCGCCATCGGCACGAAGTTCTCTCCCGATATGGCGGCTGGCGATGTCCAGCAGCTTGGGCTGCAGTTCTTCGCCGCCAATATGAGCGCGGCCGACCAGCAGGAATATTTGGGCAGCGTCTCCGCTTTCGCGGCAACGGCAAGCGGCAGTCCAAGCGCCTACTTTATCTCGCTGTCGTCCAGCATAAGCCGCCCAAGCTTCATCAGCGCCTCGGCCCCCTGGCAGGCCTACCGCTCGGCCTCGGTCAAGATAAAACCTGGCGCGCAGGCCTGCGTGCTGGCGCTCGATCCGCATGCGTCCGCCGCCGTGAACCTGCAGGGCTCGACCAACGTCTCGATGGACAATTGCGTGATCGCGGCGAACTCGGACGCGTCCGATTCCGTCAACAGGGGCGGTTCCGCACTGGTTTCGGCCGGCTGTGTCTCAACCGTCGGCGGCACCAGCGGGCTGTTGCCACCCAGCGCCAGTCTCGCCTGCGGAACGCCGCACGAACATAGGTACGCGTCCTTTGATCCATTGGCCGACGTCGTTCCTCCCCCTTACACATTGTGTTTGCCTGTCCCGAACGGCAAAACCTACACGCTGTCGCCCGGCACTTATTGCGACAAGACATTATCGGGGAACATCACGCTTAATCCGGGCGTCTACATCATGCGCGGCACCACCATAAAGCCAGGGGGAAACGGCAGCCTGACTGGCCAGGGCGTGACCATTTTCCTCATGGAAAGCGCTCAGATCTACATAAATGCCAATGAGAAGGTGAACCTTTCCCCGCCCACCAGCGGCCCTTATGCTGGCATCACCATTTTCCAGGATCACGGCAACACGTCTGCCCTGACATTGAATGGTGGCGCAAATTCCGTGCTCAGCGGTTTCATCTACGCGCCGGACGCGCCCATTTCCTACGCCGGCAATTCTGATATGAGCGCCCAGGGCGACTGTCTCAGGCTTGTCGGCAATACGATACAGATGACCGGGAACTCGTCCGTCAAGTCCGACTGCGCGGCGGCGCTTGGAAATCGCACAATGTATGCCGATCGGATGATCACTCTGGTGAAATGAGAGACAACCTGACGTGCGGCGGCGCCAGCGGTTGCGTTGAGAAAAATGGCGATAACGCACGGCCGGATCGGTTTCGATGCGAGGCGCAATCCGGCCAGCCTGGGATAGGCAGCGCCGTCGATCGCCTGGTGAAACTCCGCCCAGCATGCCACGCCGATCAGCGTTGTACCGGCCAGCGTCAGTCTGTCGCCCCCTCTCCGATTTTCGCCGCCCTGCCCGGCAAAAGCCATGATCGTTATTATCTCAGAGGCATGACCATAGCGAAAATCGAAACCCACCCGATCCCGAAGCTGAACAGGCGCATGGTGCTGACCGGCCTCGCAGCCCTGGCGGGGCTCGCCGCCTGCAGCACCGTTTCACTGCCAACCGGCGAAGGCGCCGGGGTCTCCTCCTCCGCCACCAGCACGCTGGCCAGCATCCGCGCCTCGGCCGGGCTCGCGCCGCTGGTCCCCGACCGGCAGCTCGAACAGGCCGCCCTGCAGCAGGCAGGCTACATGGCGCAGCGCCGCCGCATGAGCCACACCACCGGCTGGGGCAAGGATTTCGCCTCGCGCGTCAGGGACAATCGAATTTCCGGTGCCGCGGCGGAGAACATCGCCGAGGGTCGTTTCGACCTCGAGAAGCTGTTCGACATCTGGGTGCATTCACCAGGCCATCGCCGCAACATGCTCGACCCGCGCTTCACACGCTTCGGCCTTGCCTATGTGCGCGACGGCAGCGACAGCAAGCTCCGTTACTGGAGCCTCGTGCTCGGAAAATAGGAAAACGTGCCGGTTCGGTGCGCCACCCCCAAGACGATTTGATGGAAAGCTAGTCCATATGCGCCGCCGGCGCGCCGCCGGCTGGCGCCTGCTTCGGCTTGCGCAGCAGGAAAACAAACGGGATGGCAAGCAGCGTCATCACCATGAGTATTTTGAAGTCGTTGACGTAGGAGATCATCATGGCCTGGAGATTGACCATGCGATCGACCTGCGAGAGCGCCGTTGGGTCGCCGCCTGCGGCAGCCGGCGAGACAGCCCACAGATTGGGGTTGAACGGATTGATGAAGGCCGAAAGCTCGGCATGGTTGATCTGCGTGTTGCGCACCATCAACACCGTCACGACCGACACGCCGATCGACGAGCCAAGATTGCGCACCAGGCTGAACAGAGCCGTGGCATCGGTGCGGAAGCGCACGTCAAGCGTGGCGAAGGCGACGGTCGACAACGGCACGAACACCATCCCCATGCCCAGGCCCTGGATGACGCCGGAGCTGATGATCAGCCAATTGTCCATCTGCGGGGTGAAGCTGGACATGGTGTAGAGCGACTGCGCGGTCAGCAGGAAGCCGATGACGACGAGGATCCTGGCGTCAATCCTGCTCATGAGCCGCCCGACGACGAGCATCGAGATCATGGTGCCGACGCCGCGTGGCCCCATGACGATGCCGATGGTGACGGTCGGATAGCCGAAGATGGTCGACAGCATCGGCGGCAGCAGCGACATGCTCGCCAGGATGAGCACACCCATAACGAAGATGAACGCCAGCCCGGTCACGAAATTGCGGTCGAGGAAGATCTTGGGATCGATGAAGGGGTGCTCGGCCGTCATGGTGTGAATGATGAACACCCAGAAGCCGGTGAGCGAAAGACCAAGTTCGATCCAGATCTCGACCGAGGAAAACCAGTCGACCTCGCCGCCGCGGTCGAGCAGCAGCTGAAGCGCGCCGACGCCGAGCGATATCATGGCGAAGCCGAAGAAATCGAAGCCGCGCACGCGCCGCGCGATAGCCGGCAAATAAGCGGCCATACCGAGAAAGGCGACGATGCCGACCGGCAGATTGATGAAGAACACCCAACGCCAGTTGAAATTCTCGGTCAGCCAGCCACCGAGTGTCGGGCCCAGAATCGGACCCAGCATGATGCCGGCGCCCCAGATGGCCATCGCCTGGCCATGGCGTTCCCTGGGATTGATGTCGAGCAGGAAGGTCTGCGACAGAGGCACGATCGCGGCGCCGAACACGCCTTGCATCAGCCGGAAGAACACCATGGTCTCCAGGCTCCAGGCGATGCCGCACAGCATCGAAAACACGGTGAAGCCGACCACCGCCGTCAGGAACAGTTCCTTGCGGCCGAAGCGATCGGCCAGCCAGCCGGTGACCGGCGTCATGATGGCGGCGGCAACGATGTAGGAGGTCAGCACCCAGTTGATGTTGTCAGGCGAGGCGCCGAGATCGCCGGTCATGGTCGGCAGCGCGACGTTGGCGATCGTCGTGTCGAGCGCCTGCATGATCGTCGCCAACATGAGCGCGACCGTGATCAGGCCGCGATGCGGCACTTCTTTGAAGGGTTCGGGCGTGTTCATGGCGTGGAACTTCCAGCAGGTAACAAAAACGTGTACAAGGGGTTTCCGGGCGGCAACGCCTTCCGTTGAGAGACCCTCGTCGCGGTGGGACGCGATTGTCGATGTGGGGGTTACATCGACTGAAAGTCTCTAATGAGCGGATGCCTGCCGCCCGGAAACATGAGGACCGACGGGTCCGCGTCGGAGATTTCAGATTCGGCCAGGCCGCACCGCGGCAGCACCCAAACGCTGATCCTCCAGCTCCTCCCATCAGACCAATCCTGCTATTCACCTCCGCCGCTGGTCCTGCGGCATTCTGTTGACGTTACTGCGCGGCCTCGCCGGCCGTGGCGTGACCGAAGATCGAAGGCAGGCCACGCGCCACGCCGGTGTCGACGGTAACGGTGGCGCTCATGCCGGTGCGCAACGCCATCTTGGCGTCCGCATCGGTCAGTTCGAGACGAACCGGGATGCGCTGTGTGACCTTGACCCAGTTGCCGGTGGCATTCTGGGCCGGCAGCAGCGAGAACTCGGCTCCCGTGCCGGCGCCGATCGCCTTGACCGTCGCCTCGAAGGTGCGCCCCGGATAGGTGTCGACCACGATCTCGGCCTTCTGGCCGGGCTTCATATGGGTGAGCTGCGTTTCCTTGAAATTGGCATCGATCCAGGTGTCGCCGGTCTCGACCAGCGAAAACAGCGGCGTGCCGGAACCGACATACTGGCCGACCTTGAACGACGAGGCCTGGCTGACGATGCCGTCAGCCGGCGCCTTGACCGTGGTCTGCGCCAGATCGTAGGCGGCCTTGTCGCGCGCGGCGAGCGCGGCCATCACGGTCGGATGCTTGTCGGTTTCGATGTCGGGATTGCCGCCAAGGGCTGCCTTGGCGCTGATGATGCCTTGCTCGGCAACGGCGAGCTGCTGCTTGGCCTTGTCGAGATCGTTCTTGGCTTCGTCCAGCGACGATTTGGCGTTGATGCCCTTCTGGGCAAGATCGGCGGCGCGGTCGAACTGCGACTGGGCGAAGGCGACCTGGCTGGCATCGGACTTCTGCTGAGCCATCGACTGGCCATAGGCGGCGCGCAACTGCTCGACATTGAGACGCGCGCCCGCCACCGCCGCGTCGGCCTGCGCCAACGCGATCCGGTAGGGCTCGGGGTCGATGGCAAACAGCTCGTCACCCTGCTTGACCAGCTGGTTATCGAAGATATCGACCTTGACGATGCGGCCGGCCGTGTCGGAAGCGATCGATACCTTGGCCTGCTGCAGATTGGCGTTCTCGGTCTCCTGATAGCGGCCGCCGGTAACCCAGACATAGCCGCCGCCAACAGCCAATGCCGCAGGCAGCGCGACCATCAGCAGGAAGCGGCCCAGCCGGCGCTTTTTCTTCACCGGCGCCGGAGCCGGCTGCACCGGGGGAGCAACGGTCGCCGGGGCCGCGGCCGGCTGCGCCGGCGCTTCCATTTCCAGTTCGGTCACTTTCTCGTCTATCTTGGCTACCGCGTTCATGCTGCTGCGCCCTCTGTGTTCTTCACTTTTTCAATGGACGGCGTCTCGTCGTCGGTCAGGTTGCGGACCATCGCCTCAAGTCCCTCGACGAGGACGCGACGGGCTTCCGGTTTCACGCCGACCAGCGATTCCTCATAGACTTCTCCGGCAATGCTCTTGATCACGGCGTAGGCATCGCTTGCCTTGGGCGTCAGGAAGATCATGCGGACGCGGCGATCGGCAGCGTCGGAACGACGCTCGATCCAGCCTCCCTCCTCCATGCGGTCGACCAGGCGCGAAACGCTGATCGGCTCGATTTCGAGAAGTTCGGCCAGCCGCGCCTGCGCGACACCGTCTTCCTTGGCAACGCGGACCAGAAGCCGCCATTGCGCCGAAGAAAGCCCCAAGCCACTGGCCCTCGCCTCGAAGCGCTTGCGCATCAGGCGCTGCACGTCGTGGATCAAGAAGCCCAATCTGTCGATGCCATCGGAAACCATGAGCGGGATATATAATAAGCGTGCTCACTATTCAAGGTGCCGCAGTGCACACAAAGCCGACAAATGTGCATGACAGCTTTGCCGGGCCAATCATGGTTATCGATTTGCGAACGCATGATGGCCGCGCCGCCTCTCCGCTGGTCGCGTCTGGCATATTGATGTACAGCCGCTGAACAGGATCGGGGGATCAACGCAATGCCGACGCTTTACGCTCTCAAGCCGGCCTTCCAGGGTCGATTGCGGCCGCTGGTCAATCGGCTGGCGGCCATCGGGGTCACCGCAAACAGCATAACCATCCTGGCGGCCGCGATGTCGATAGTCGCCGGCGCGGCCATTGCGATCCGGCATGAATGGCGCTGGCTGCTGTTGCTTATCCCCGTGGTGATGTTCGTGCGCATGGCGCTGAATGCCGTGGACGGCATGCTGGCGCGCGAGCATGGCCAAGCCTCGACGCTCGGCATGTATCTGAACGAGTTGTGCGACGTCGTTTCGGACCTCGCGCTGATCTTGCCTTTTGCCGTCTTTCCGGAATTTGGCGCATGGGGCGTCGTCGCCTTCGCAATATCGGCGGTGCTGACCGAGTTTGCCGGCGTGCTCGGCATCGCCGCCAAGATCGGCCGCAACTATGCCGGGCCGTTCGGCAAGAGCGACAGGGCGCTGGCGCTTGGCGTCGTCGCCGTGCTGTGCGCCCCAGGGCTGTGGCCGGCATCGATCGCGCCATTTGTGTTTCCGGCCATGGCAACGCTTTCGCTGCTGACCGCCATAAACCGGATACGCGCCGGGCTTATTGGCAGCGCCAGCTGAGCATCGAGGCTCGCCATGCCGCCAGTGGGGCCGCCAGAGGGAAAGACCATGATGCACGAACCGGTCGCCGCCGCGGCCACGGAAAGCCTTGCGCGGCAAGCGCAGGAGCGGGTCTTCCGCAGCCATGACGGGACGGAGATCTTCTACCGATTCTGGCCGGCGGCTTCGGCCGATGCCAAAGGCGCGATGGTGCTCTTCCATCGCGGCCACGAGCATGGCGGCCGCATGGCCCATCTCGTCGATGAATTGCGGATGCCGGACCACGCCTTCTATGCCTGGGATGCCCGCGGCAATGGCCGTTCGTCCGGCGAGCGCGGCTATGCCCCGTCCTTCTCGGCGCTGGTGCGCGACATCGACTGCTTCATGCGCGAGATCGCTGAAAGGGATGGCTTCGCCACGCGCGATATCGCGCTGATCGCGCAGTCCTTCGGCGCCGTTCTGGCCGCCGCCTGGGTGCATGACTATGCGCCGAAGCTGCGCGCCATGGTGCTGGCCTCACCGGCCTTCTCGGTAAAACTCTACGTGCCCTTCGCCAAGGAGGGCATAGCGCTCTGGCAGAAGATCAAGGGCCGCTTCTTCGTCAATTCCTACGTCAAGGCGAAATTCCTGACCCATGATCCCGTGCGAATCGCCTCTTTCGAGAGCGATCCACTGATCACGCGGCCGATCGCTTCCAACATCCTGGTCGAACTCTATCAGCATGCAGCCCGCATCGTTGCGGACGCCCGCGCCATCACCGCGCCGACGCAGCTTCTGCTTTCGGGCAGCGATTGGGTCGTGCGCCACGGCCCGCAGCACGAGTTCTTCGTCAATCTCGGCAGCCGCATCAAGGAACGTCATGTGCTGCCGGGCTTCTTCCACGACACGCTGGGCGAACGCGACCGGGCAAAGGCCCTCGACCTGATCCGGCCGTTCCTGGCCAGGCAGTTCGCGGCACCGGATGCGCCGGTCGACCTGAAGCAGGCGGACATTGCCGGCTACACACGCGACGAGGCCGACCGGCTTGCTTCACCGCTCGCGTTGATGTCGCCAAAGGGCCTCTATTGGGCATTCAGCCGCGCCTCCATCCGCATGGGCGCCTGGGTCTCCCAAGGCATGAAGACCGGCATTGCCACCGGCTTCGATTCCGGCTCGACGCTGGATTATGTCTACGAAAACGACGCGCGCGGACTTACGCCCCTTGGCCGCGTCGTCGACCGTGTCTTCCTGGAAGCTATCGGCTGGCGCGGCATCCGCCAGCGCAAGCTGCATCTCGAAGAACTGATCGGCTCTTGCCTGGCAACGCTCAAGACCACTGGCCGGCCAGTGCATATTCTCGACATCGCCGCCGGCCACGGCCGCTATGTTCTCGATGCCATCGTGAAGAGCCCCGACCAGCCGGCGAGCGTGCGTCTGCAGGATTATTCCGACCTCAACGTGCAGCTTGGCCGCAAGCTGATCACGGAGCGGCAATTGCCGGCTGACGTCACGTTCCAGCGCGCCGACGCTTTCGATGCCGACGTGCTCGCCAACGCCGATCCGGCGCCGGACCTCGCCATCGTTTCCGGCCTCTACGAGCTATTCTCGGACAATGCGATGATCGCCCGGTCGCTCGGTGGATTGGCCAGCGCCATGCAGCCGGGCAGCCTGTTGCTCTACACCAACCAGCCTTGGCACCCGCAGCTCGAGATGATCGCCCGCAGCCTGACCTCGCATCGCGGCGGCGAGGCCTGGGTGATGCGCCGGCGCACGCAAGGCGAAATGGACCAGCTCGTCGAAGCCGCCGGTTTCGAAAAGCTCGACCAGCGCATCGACCAATGGGGCATCTTCACCGTCTCGCTCGCGCGGCGCCGCTGAGCAGCATGGTGTCATCGCCTGCATCCGTGGCGCGTGCCGAACCCTATAGCCGGGTGGTCGTCAGGGCAGCCCTGTGGCTGGCCTTCCTGGCGCCGTTCTTCTATCTCAGCTACGGCTTCGCCAACTGGCTGGCGTCGCGGCGCGACGATGTCGGCAGTATCGTGTTCTCGTGGGAGCACGGCATCCCGTTCGTCGCCTGGACCATCGTGCCCTATTGGTCGATCAACCTGTTCTACGGCCTGTCGCTGCTGCTCAACAACGACAGGCAAGGGGTCGACCGTCTGGCCGGACGCTATCTCACCGCGCAAATCGTCGCCGTTATCTGCTTCATCCTGTTCCCGCTGACCGCTACATTCGTGCGGCCGGCGACGACCGGCCTGCCCGGCTTCCTGTTTGCCGTGCTCGGCGGTTTCGACAAGCCGTTCAACCAGGCCCCCTCGCTGCACATCGCCCTTTTGGCGATCATCTGGGATCATTGGCGCCACCGGCTCGGCGGGTTGCTCCTGCCGCTCTGGCACGGCTGGTGCTTTCTGATCGGCGCCTCGGTGCTGACGACCTGGCAGCATCACTTCATCGACATCCCGACCGGCGCGCTGCTCGGGTTCTTTGCGCTGTGGCTGTTTCCGCGCAGCGGCGCATTGCCGTTTGCAGGCTTCCGGCTGACCAACGATGCGAAAGCGCGGCGGCTGGCGCGGTTCTACGCTATGGGCGCCGTCCTCGCGCTGGCCGGTGCCGCGCTCGGTGCCTACGTTTGCGCCGTCGCGCTCTTCCTGCTTTGGCCGGCGCTGGCGCTGGCCATCGTCACCCTCGCCTATGCAGGGGCAGGCGAAAAAGTGTTCCAGAAATCCGCCGATGGCAGCATGACGCTTGCAAGCCGTGTCCTGCTCTTGCCTTATCGCCTCGGCGCCAGGGCAAACATATGGGCCTGGACGCGCAATCTTGCCCCCCAGGTGGCGATTGCCGAAGGTGTCTTTCTCGGGCGCTTTCCCACGGCAAGCGAGGCCAACAGCTTCGGCACGGTCATCGACCTCGCCGCCGAACTCGAAAAGCCGGCGACAACCGATTGCCGCTGGATCAGCTTTCCGATGATCGACCTGTTGCCGCCGCCACTGGCGATACGGCAACAGGCAGCCGGCGCGCTGGAGAATGCACGCCGCGACGGCACCGTCCTGGTGTGCTGCGCGCTCGGCTTCCAGCGCAGCGCCGGCGTCGTCGCCGAATGGCTGGTGGCGACCGGCAGGGCCGGGACGCCGACGCTCGCCCGCGAGATGCTCGCGGCCGCCGGCCGGCCGGTCCACCTTGCAGAGGCCACTGGGCGGGCGGCGTCATGACAGGCAATACCTATCAGGACCGCACCGACCGCTTCGCCGGCATGCTGATGCGACAGGCCGCGTGGCCGGCCGCAATCGTGCTGACCGCAAATGTCCTTGCGCCTCTAGCCGCGTCGGCGCGCGGTGCCTTCGAGACCTTGCCCGCGGCCATCGCTTTGTCGATCGCCGCCGCGAGCGCGGTTGCGGTGCTGGCGCTGTCGGCATTGCTGGCATTCGACGCGCTGCTGTTCCGACTGATGGCGAGCCATGACGACGAAGCTTCCGGCGGTGCCGCGGTGGATGACATGTTGGCGCGCATGCGCCTGAAACCGGCTCCGTTCGCGACACGCTTGCTCGATGACCGCATGGCCGGCACAAGCCGCTTGCTGTTCAAGCAACGCGCTGCCCTGGCTCTGTTTGCCGCAGCGCTTCTGGCGGCAGGGTTTTGGGCGCCGCGATGAACAAGCTTTCGCTCAAGACCTTCACCTTGCTGCAGACGGTAACCTCCGTCGGCCTGTCGGCTCTGGCCCGGATGGTGACCGGGGTGCGGCCGATCTGGAACGGCAGCCTGCCCTCCGAGCGGCAGCGCATCTATTTCGCCAATCACACCAGCCATGGCGACTTCATCCTTTTGTCGGCCTGTCTCAGCGAAAGGGAGCGCGCGATCACCCATGCTGTTGCCGCAGGCGAATATTGGGGGAAGTCGCGGCTGCGCCGCTTTATCGCGCAGGACATCTTGTCGTCCGTGCTCATCAACCGGCAATGGACGAGACCTGAGGAAAACCCCATCGAGATCATGCTGTCGGTTCTCGACCAAGGGCACTCGCTTATCCTGTTTCCCGAAGGCACACGCAACATGACCGAAGAGCCGCTGCTGGCGTTCCGCTCCGGGCTCTACAATCTGTCGACGGCGCGGCCTGAGGTCGAGCTGATCCCGTGCTGGATCGAGAACATGTCGCGCGTGCTGCCCAAGGGCCAGTTCCTGCCGGTGCCGCTGCTGTGCCGCGTCGTTTTCGGCGCGCCTGTCGCGGTTGGCCCGGGCGAAGAACGCCGCGCCTTTCTCGAGCGCGCCCACGCCGCGCTTCTGGCGCTCAACCCGCGTCCCGAGCGAGACGATTGATGCGCCACGAGATCTCCATCCTGATCATCGGCCTGCTGGCGGTTTTGACCACCGCCAGCATCGTCGCCACCATCCTTTCGGCGCGAGCGCCGAAGCCGCTGAGCTCGACGCTTGTCAATCTCACGCAGCGCATCAACGCCTGGTGGGTGAT
>NZ_RZPW01000610.1:0-3913 GCF_003998455.1 Mesorhizobium sp. M7A.F.Ca.CA.001.08.2.1
GTCAGATAGACGATCGCAGGCTTGCCGAACGTCGCCTCGACTGGAGCGAGGAACGCGGCCAGTTCGGCGTTCAATTGTTCGGGCGTCGGCCGCTGCGGGCAGTTGCCGCCGAATTCGATGTCGACGACCGGCGGCAGCAGCGGCTGGTCGTGCGGCACAACCGAGATGAAATTCTTCGCCTGGTCGGCGCCAGGTCGGCAAAAGGTGAAAAAGTGATAGGCGCCGACGGCGAGACCGGCGGCGCGGGCCTCTTCCAGATTCCTCGCGAAGGCATCGTCGACATGATCGCCGCCTTCGGTCGCCTTGATGACTGCGAAGGCGACATCGTCGGCGGCGACACGCGGCCAGTCAATCCGGCCCTGATGATGGGAAACGTCGATGCCCCTGAGCGGATATTTGTCGCGGTCCGGCGAGAATGCCCTGAAATAGATGTAGCCGCCTGCTGCGACGAAACATACCAAGACCAGACTGGCCAGACCAAAGAGGACAATCCGGTTCTTCAAGCGAATGGCCCCAGCCTACCCACGCTCTTTTAACAGCCGGCCCTTCTCGCGCGACCAATCGCGCTGCTTCTCGCTCTCGCGCTTGTCGTGCAGTTTCTTGCCGCGGCCGACAGCGAGCAGCAGCTTGGCGCGGCCCTGGTCGTTGAAATAGATCTTTAGCGGCACAAGCGTCATGCCTTCGCGGTCGACGCTTTGCGACAGTTTCGCCATCTCGCGCTTGTTGAGCAGCAGCTTGCGGCGCCGCCTGGGCTCGTGGTTGAAGCGGTTGGCCTGCAGATATTCCGGCAGATAGGAATTGATCAGCCAGATCTCGCCGCCTTCGACCGAGGCATAGCTGTCCTGGATATTGGCCTGGCCCTGGCGCAGCGACTTGACCTCGGTGCCGGTCAGCACCAGACCGGCCTCGACCGTGTCGAGCACCTCATAGGAAAACCGCGCCTTGCGGTTTTCCGAAACGGTCTTGTTGTTGGGATCGGCTTTTCTGACTTGATTCATGATGCGGAGAGGTGGCGCCTCATCCCTAATTAATCAAGCCGGCGTGCTTCATAGCCGCATCGATCTTGTCGGCAGTCGACTGTTCGATCGTCACCAACGGCGAGCGCAGCACGTTTTCGACCTTGCCTAGCTTCGACAGCGCGTATTTGGCGCCGGAAACGCCAGGCTCGATGAAGATCGCCTTGTGCAGCGGCAGCAGGCGATCCTGCAGATCCAGCGCCTTGGCGCTGTCGCCGGCAAGCGTTGCCTCCTGGAATTCGGCGCACAGCCGCGGCGCGACGTTCGACGTCACCGAAATACAGCCGACGCCGCCATGCGCGTTGAATCCAAGCGCCGAAGCATCTTCGCCCGAAAGCTGGATGAAATCCTTGCCGCACGTGGCACGCTGCTCGGAAACCCGTTCGACCTTGCCGGTGGCATCCTTGACACCGACGATGTTCTTGAAGTCGTGCACGAGCCGGCCCATCGTCTCCGGCATCATGTCGATGACCGAGCGCGGCGGGATGTTGTAGATGATGATCGGCAGCTTGGTCGCCCTGGCGACGGCGGCAAAGTGCTCGTAGAGCCCGCGCTGCGTCGGCTTGTTGTAATAGGGCGTGACGACCAAAGCGGCATCGGCGCCGGCCTTCTCGGCATATTGCACGAGCCCAACGGCCTCATCGGTGTTGTTGGAACCGGCGCCGGCGACGACAGGAGCGCGGCCCTTGGCCACCTCGATGCAGACCTTGACGACGTGGCGATGCTCGTCATGCGACAGCGTCGGCGACTCGCCCGTGGTGCCGACCGGGACCAGGCCCGCCGTGCCCTCGCCGAGCTGCCATTCGACAAACGCGCGAAAGGCTTTCTCGTCGAAACGCCCGCTCTTTTCGAACGGTGTCACGAGCGCAGTAAGCGAGCCTCTCAGCATATCGTCCAACTCCTTGGCACTTCTGGTGTTTTGTGTCGGTGTTTGTGGTCGCGCCTTCTAACCGAAAGCGAAGCGGCGCACCATAGTCTCGACATGGTTGCGCGGCAAGCATTGCCATGGTGCCAGCAAGCGCAATTCGAACGGCCTCGCTAACTCTTTGTTTACGGGCTCTTCACGACCTCAGTTTAGGCTTCGAGGCATCTTCGCCAGCTTGTGGAATGCCAGGACAAGGAAAGATTTAGGGATCATGCCGGGCGGTCGGCCTCACCTTCTCGCGCTGCTTGGCGCCGCGCTCGCGCTGATGCCGGGCATGGCGATCAGCGGCAGCGTGGACGCACGGGTCACCTCAGCCATTCCGATTCCAGGCGCGGCAATTGCGCTGCCAGACCTGCAGGACAGAACGCGACAGGCGCCCTTGCCCGACGTCGCCCCTCTGAAAAGCGGACTGGATGCGTTGGCGCAGGGTGATAGTCCCCGCGCTCGTGGCGTGCGCGATGCCCTTCCGGCGCAGTCGCTCGACCAGCATATCCTTGCCTGGGCGATCGCGCTTTATGGCGGCGACAAGGTTCCGAGCGATGATATCACTGCTGCGGCCAAGATGCTGCCCAACTGGCCGGGGACCGTAGCCCTGCGCAAGAACAGCGAGCGCGCGCTCTATCGAGAGAACCCTGCCCCCGACATCGTCATCAGGGCGTTCGATGGCAGCCAGCCGCAGACATTCGAAGGTGTGATGGTTCTCGCCCGCGCCTATGTGGCGTCCAGCAATACCAAGGCGGCGCGTTCCGTGCTGTCGCCCTTCTGGCGCACCGCGATCCTGGAGGCCAAGGACGAGGCGGCGCTGATCAAGGAATTCGGCAGCCTGATCCCGGCCGCAGACCACCGCTTTCGCATGGAGCGCATGTTCTATGCCGACCGCGCGAATTCCGCGCTGCGCGTCGCCGGCCTCGCCGGCGCCCAGCAGCTCGCCGATGCATGGGCGGCGGCCGACAAAGGCGACAAGAACGCGCCCAAGCTGCTGAAGGCCGTGCCGGCAATGCAACGTTCGGCCGGCTACTTCTTCGCGCAGGCCGAATATTTGCGCAAGCAGGAGGATTTTGCCGGCGCTGCAGCCGTTGTGATGCAGGCACCGACCGATCGCGAAGCTCTGGTCGATCCGGATGCCTGGTGGGTCGAGCGCCGGGTGCTGTCGCGTGAACTGGTCGACCAGGGCGACATGAAGGCCGCGTACAAGATCGTCGCTACACACGCCGCCGAAAGTGCCACCAATGCGGCCGACGCCGAATTCCATGCCGGCTGGTACGCGTTGCGCGGCCTGAACGACCCCAAGCTTGCCGCAACGCATTTCGCTCGCATCGCCGACCTTGCCCAAGGGCCGATGACGCTGTCGCGCGCGTATTACTGGCTCGGCCGTGCCGCCGAAGTCGGCGGCCCGGGCAACGCCAAGGATTATTTTGCGCGCGCCGCTGCCTACGGCACGACATTCTACGGCCAGCTTGCCGCCGAACGTGTCGGCCGGCAGGCGCTCAACATCGTCTATCCCTCGCCAAGCGCCGCCGACCGGCAGAACTTTGCCGGCCGCGAGGCCGTCAGCGCCATCAAGCGGCTGCAGGAGGCGGGCTACGATCGCTATGCCGAGACGCTCTATCGCGACCTTGCCGGGCAGTTGACCAGTCCAGGCGAACTGGCGCTGCTCGCTGTCCTTGCCGAAAAGCAAGGGAACCATTTCATGGCGCTGAAAATCGGCAAGATCGCCGGGGCGCGCGGCATTGATGTCGGCGCATTGTCGCATCCGCTCGGCGTCATTCCCGATTCGGCCGACATTTCCGGCTCAGGCAAGGCGCTGGCCTATGCGATCGCCCGCCAGGAAAGCGAATTCAACATCGGCGCCGTGTCGAGCGCCGGCGCGCGCGGGCTGCTGCAGCTGATGCCGGGAACCGCAAGGCAATTGGCGAAGAAGGCCGGGCTGCAGTTTTCGCAAACACGGCTGACCACCGATGCCGGCTACAAC
>NZ_RZPW01000611.1:0-3911 GCF_003998455.1 Mesorhizobium sp. M7A.F.Ca.CA.001.08.2.1
GCTCTCGTCGGCAAGGTCGGCACCGATACCGACATCGTCCCGCTCTACGGCATGCTGGACGGCAAGGCGCAGGACGCGGCGATCAAGCCGGCAACATCGGGCCGCCGCAAGGTGGTGCTGGCCACCTCGATAGCCGAAACCTCGATCACCATCGACAGCGTGCGCGTCGTCATCGATTCCGGCCTGTCGCGGCTGCCGCGCTATGAGCCGGCCAGTGGCTTGACCCGACTGGAGACCGTGCGTGTCAGCAAGGCTTCCGCCGACCAGCGCGCCGGCCGTGCCGGGCGCACGCAGCCAGGCGTCGCCATCCGGCTGTGGCGGGCCGAGCAAACGGCTGCACTTCCTGCTTTCACGCCGCCGGAAATCCTTGAGGCCGATCTGTCCGGACTGCTGCTCGATTGTGCTGCCTTCGGCGTTGCCGATCCGTCAGCGCTCGCTTTTCTCGATCCGCCGCCTGTTCCGGCCCTCAATGAGGCAAGGGGGCTACTGCGCGCGCTGGATGCCATCGACCACACGGGGCGCCTGACGGAGGCGGGTGCAGCGATGCGCAAGCTCGCTCTGCCGGTGCGGTTGGCGCATATGGTTGCCGAGGCATCCCGGAGCGGTCATGCCTTCGAGGCGGCGATGCTTGCCGTGCTGCTTACCGAACGCGGCCTCGGCGGCGACGGCGCCGATCTGGAGCGGCGGCTGATGCGCTTTCGCGGGGAAAGATCTCCGCGCGCTATCGTCGCCAAGCAGCTCGCCGAAAGGCTGGCAAGGCAGGCTGGCGGGGCGAAGGGCAGCGAAGCTGCGGCCGCCGGTCTCCTGCTCGTGCACGCCTGGCCGGATCGGGTGGCGAAGGCGCGCGGCGAGCGCGGCCGTTTCGTGCTGGCCAACGGCTCCGGCGCCATGCTCGACGCCGCCGACCCGCTGGCGGGCGAGCCGTTTCTGGTCGTCGCCGACCTGCAGGGCAAGGCACAGAATGCGCGCATCACGGCGGCAGCGGCGATCGGCGAGGACGATGTCCGTGTCGCGTTGGCGGACAGGATCGAGGCGCGCCGTGAAACGAGCTTCGATCGGGACAAGCGCGCCGTGCGTGTGCGTGAAACCGTGCGCCTTGGCGCCATCACGCTCGCCGAGCGCATGCTGCCGCCGCCAACGGGGGCCGACGCCGACCGCGCCGTCCTCGATGCCGTGCGCCAGCACGGGCTGTCGCTGCTGACCTGGAGCAAGGAGGCGCAAACGCTGCGCCAGCGGCTTGGCTGGCTGCATCGCGGCCTGGGCGCGCCATGGCCCGATATGGCGGATGACGCCCTCGTCGAGCGCCTCGACGACTGGCTGCTGCCTTACCTCGCCGGCGCGGCATCGTTTGCCGCCATCGATGCAGGTGTTGTCTCGGCCGGACTGGCCAGCCTCGTGCCGCATGATCTGCAGCGCAGGATCGATATGCTGGCGCCAACCCATTTCGACGCTCCGTCCGGCAGCCATGTGCCTATCCGCTATGACAGCGAATGGCCGGTGCTGGCGGTTCGCGTGCAGGAACTGTTCGGGCTCGACCGGCATCCCGCCATCGCCAATGGCACTGTGCCGCTGACGCTCGAACTCCTGTCGCCGGCGCACCGGCCGATCCAGACGACGCGCGACCTGCCCGGCTTCTGGCGCGGCTCCTGGGCCGACGTGCGCGCCGACATGCGCGGCCGCTATCCCAAGCATGTCTGGCCGGAAAACCCGCTGCTCGCCGCCGCCACCGCCAGGGCCAAGCCGCGCGGGACCTAGCCTTTGGAGCTTCGCGGCTGTAATTCATGGCCATGATCAACGTTTTGCGTTCGCCCGATTTCCAGCAGAGCCAGAGACTGCGCCTCAACACGCTAATCCGGTTGCGATGGCTTGCCATTGTCGGTCAGAGCCTGGCGGTGCTCGTCGTCGCCTATGGGCTGAAGTTTCCGCTGCCGGTCAGCCTCTGCTTTGCCCTGATCGCCTGTTCGGCCTGGATGAATCTGTTTCTCGCCTTTCGCTTTCCGGCGGCGCACCGGCTCACGCCGCTTGCGGCCTTCGGCATCCTCATCTTCGACAGCCTGCAGCTTGCCGGCCTGCTCTACATGACCGGCGGCCTCACCAATCCGTTCTCGCTGCTGATGACCGTGCCTGTCGTCATTTCGGCGACATCGCTGCCCCTGCGCCTGACCGCCATCCTCGGCGGGCTGGTCATGTCGGCGGCGACCTTTCTGGTCTTTGTCCATCTGCCGCTGCCCTGGCATGAGGATGCGCCGCTGGCGATGCCTTTTCTCTATGTCGCCGGCATGTGGATGGCGGTGCTGTCCTCGATCGCCTTCACCGCCATATATGCTTTCCGGGTGGCAGCCGAAGCCCGGCTTCTGGCCAATGCGCTCGCCGCAACAGAGCTGGTGCTGCAGCGCGAGCAACACCTTTCGGCGCTCGACGGGCTGGCCGCCGCGGCCGCGCACGAGCTCGGCACGCCGCTCGCCACCATCGCGCTTGTCGCCAAGGAGATGGAAAAGGCGCTCGGCAAGGATCCGAAATATGGGGAAGACGTGACGCTGTTGCGTTCGCAGAGCGAGCGTTGCCGCGAGATTCTCAAGCGGCTGACCAGCCTGTCCTCGGAGGGTGAGGCGCATCTTTCGCGGCTGCCATTGACATCGCTGGTCGAGGAGGTCACCGCGCCGCACCGGGACTTCGGCATCTCGATCAAGCTTCGGCCCGGCGAACGCATCGGCCCCGAGCCGGTCGGGCAGCGCAATCCGGGCGTCATCTACGGCCTCGGCAACCTGGTCGAGAACGCGGTCGATTTCGCCCGCAAAAGCGTCACCGTGCGCTGGAGCTGGGACGAGGCCACCGTCACCTTCTCGATCGTCGATGACGGCCCCGGTTTTCCGGCCGAGATCATCGACCGCATCGGCGAGCCCTATATGTCGACGCGTCAGGGCAATGAAACCGGCGGTGGTCTGGGCCTCGGCCTGTTCATCGCCAAGACCCTGCTCGAACGCTCTGGTGCCGTGCTCGATTTCCGCAATTCGAGTGGCCTGGGCGAGGGCGCCATGGTCCAGATATCGTGGCCGCGTGGTGTGTTCCTCAATCCGGAAATCACTTCGGCCAGCATGTTCGACACTGCCTGAGAGCCTTGAAGGACCTCTAAAAATTGGACAAGGAGGCTCAGGAACTATATTTGCGTAAAATTAAGGCAGCAGGAATTTTGAGACTATGACAGGCGACGAGAATATTGGCGCAATGGTTGAAGGCGAGGACACCTCGCTGCTTGTCGTCGATGACGACAAGCCGTTCCTTACGCGTCTGGCCCGCGCTATGGAAGCCAGGGGCTTCGTGGTCGAGACGGCCGAGAGCGTCGAGGAGGCGGTTGCCAAGGCGCGCGCCAATCCACCCGCCTACGCCGTGGTCGACATGCGGCTCGGCGACGGCAACGGCCTCGACGTGGTCGCGGCCATCCGCGAAAAGCGCGAGGATTCCCGCACCATCATCCTGACCGGCTATGGCAACATCGCCACCGCGGTGACCGCGGTGAAGCTCGGTGCGGTCGATTATCTCTCCAAGCCCGCCGACGCCGATGATATCTTCGCCGCACTCACCCGCACCGCCGGCGAGCGCGCGGCGCCGCCGGAAAACCCGATGTCGGCCGACCGCGTCCGATGGGAGCATATCCAGCGCGTCTATGAGATGTGCGAGCGCAACGTCTCCGAGACAGCGCGCCGGCTCAACATGCACCGTCGCACCTTGCAGCGCATACTGGCAAAGCGCGCGCCGCGTTAAGGCCACCGTTTGCCATCTTGCCGATTGAAACCCGCCGAAACAGGCGGCATGACGGAGGCGACATGCAGAATCTGAAGCAGCGGCCGATTTCCGTCTTCCGCGAATTTCTCGATAGCGAAGCGGCCGGCGGCATCATCCTGATGGCGGCG
>NZ_RZPW01000612.1:0-3910 GCF_003998455.1 Mesorhizobium sp. M7A.F.Ca.CA.001.08.2.1
CAGCGACACAGGCTGCAGCTTGACCTCCTGAGCGGCATAGAAACTCTTGACGCCTTCGGGAAAGACGATGGTGCCGCGGCCATATGGCCACAGACCATTGATCGCCTTGATCAGCGAGGTCTTGCCGCAACCGGACTCGCCTTTCAGGAAAGTCCATTCGCCGCGCCGGAAGCGCAGATTGGCGGCGCTGAGAAAGGGCGTCGCGTCCTCGCCCTGATGCGCCAGTTCGAGCTTCTGGATGGTCAGGCCGAAAACCGGGTTCTGGCTGGCATAGTGGAAGTCGGAGCGGCCGGTCTGGCTGTAGAATTCCTGCGGATGCTGGACATTCTCGATCGCATTGGCCAGCTCGGTGACACGCTGGCTGTTGGCGCGCAACGTGGCGATGGCGGGCATGACGTGGATGAACCACGAACACTGGCCGATCAGCGAATTGACCAGTTCGGAGCCGGTTATGTAGCCCTTGAGGTCGAGACCGTTGTGGATGAACGGCACCAGGCCCGGTCCGTAGGCGACAATGCGGGCACCGATGAAATTGTAGATCAGCTCGAACGACATATAGACGGTGTTGACGATGTTCAGCCGCGTCCAGGTGCCGTCGATGTCGACATAAAGCCGGCCATGCATGGTCCTTTGCACGCCTTCGCCCTGAGACGCCGCGACATGGAAGGAGCGGCGCAGGAATGTCGTCAGCTCGCCGCGATAGCTGCCCTCGGCCTGCTGCATCCTGACGTTGAGGCGCTCGAGCAGGCCGCCGAGCTTGACCGCGATCCAAGTGTTCAGCGGCACGTAGGTGGCGACGGCCAGGAAGGCGAGGATGGCGCTGCCATAGCTGCCGAGGAATTCCAGCCCCTTCACCTCGACGGAGTTTTCGAGCAGCTTCTGGCCGACGAAATAGAGCGATGTGGCAACGCCAAGCACGCCCATGGCGAGCCCGATGGCGCCACCGGTCATGTCCTTGATGGATTCCTGGACGCGCTGGTCGATGTTGTCGGGGGCCGGTGCGCCGCTGCCGGTCGACGCGTGCTGGGCATGGAAATGCGTATGATTGCCGTCCAGCAGCGCTTCATTGAAGCGGCTGTCCAGCCAACCGCGCCATTTGCGGTGCAACGTCGCCGAGACAAGGTTGCGGATGCCGGTGAAGCCAGCGTCCTTGAGTACGACCAGCAGCACGAGGACGCCGGCATTGACCAAAAGCGAGCGAAGCGGCGTGGTGTTGGCGGCGTCATGGAAGAAGGCGATGGAATTGACCAGTTCGCCCGAGGCTTCGGCGAACCAGACACCGGCCTTGCTGGACAACGCCGTGAGCAGCGCGATCACCAGCGTCAGCGTCCAGGCTTCCTTCCAGCGGTCGGAAACCCAGTAGGCCCGCATCAGGCCCCAGAAGCTGCGCATCGACGACACCGGCGTCAGAAGCGATCGCCCTGCGGCATCGCGAGGTGTTTTTTCCGGTACTGACTCTTGCGATGGTCTACCGACCCGAATCACTATCCCGCCCAAACCTTTTTTCTTTTGTTACGGATGGTAACACCAATTGATCATTTTCCATTAATTTAAAACCGGGCCGACCGGATTGCCCCGGCAGCCGTTGCCGTGAGGCAACAGATTACATGCTGAAATATAGCGACAACAGTCGACAAAAATCCGGATATTGCTTTTAATTTCATGTGCTTGATATATCGAGGGCGTGGCGTTGGCACGGCTTCCCCTGGGGAAGGCTTTCACACGGTTTCGTGAACTCGAAATCGTATCGAGCGACCGGTTTTCTCACTGTGGACGGCTCAAAGAGCTCGAAAATCTGCGGCTCGTGACTCGCCAGGATTGCCGTGGTCGTCCCTGCCGGGGGCAGGAATTGACGAGAGAATCGATCGAGCGGCGCGTTCCGTCTTGTCGGATCGGCTGAGGGACTGCGTTTGACAATTCATCCGCCTGGGATTGAACCTTGCCCGGCATCGGCGACACTCATGCATGTCCGGTTCTTCAACAAGGAAGCTCCCAATGCTTGCACGCGCGGCCGCAATCCTGTCCCTCTTTGCCTTTGTACCTTTGGCGCATGCCGGCGAGCAAAGCATTCCGGCCAGCGCCGAGGGCCAGATCGAGTTCAACACGCCGTCCGGCAACATCG
The DNA here is from genome assembly GCF_003998455.1 of Mesorhizobium sp. M7A.F.Ca.CA.001.08.2.1. NCBI lineage: Bacteria > Pseudomonadati > Pseudomonadota > Alphaproteobacteria > Hyphomicrobiales > Phyllobacteriaceae > Mesorhizobium > Mesorhizobium sp. M7A.F.Ca.CA.001.08.2.1. The sequence goes on from NZ_RZPW01000612.1 coordinate 2,123, forward strand.
GCTGCATCTACACGCCCAAAGGCGGCACCGGCACCTATGAGCCGAGGGATGGCGGCCCGGAGCTGAGCTGCTCGCGCGTCGAGCCGAGCTACCTTACGATTATCCTGGGTCCGAAGGGGCCAGCAACGCTGATCAAGAACCCAGGCGAGCAGGGCTGCTGCAGCGATGTCGACAAGCTTGGCTACGGCAACAGCTGGAGCGCCGGGCCGTTCTCGTGCCAGTCGTCAACCAAGGGACTGACCTGCACGGCCACGAACGGCCATGGATTTTTCATCAGCAAGGCCAAGGCGACGGCGAAGTAACGTCTGCCGCCGTCGCGGAGAGGAGAGGCCGGCCGGCCTCAGCCGGCCTTGTCCAGTTCGCCGCGCGCCTTGGCGGTCGCAACCTGGCGAATGGCATCGGCCAGCGTATCGGCATCCTGCGCGCCCATGACGGCGTATTTGTCCTCGAGCAGGAAGCACGGCACGCCAGAAATGCCCATGCGAGACGCGGTGGCGATCTCGGTGCGCACCGCCTCGACATCGGCCTCGGTCGGCAAAAGCGAGGCGACCACGGACGCATCCATGCCGGCCTCGCGCGCCGCCTCGACCAGCACGGCATGATCGCCAATGTTGGCGCCTTCCTCGAAATTCAGCTGGAACAGCCGCCGTACAAGCCTGTTCTGAATGGCTTCGCCGGCGGCCCCTGCCCAGCGGATCAGCCGGTGCGCATCCAGCGTGTTCGGCGCCACCTTGATGGCGTCGAAGGCAAAGGAAATGTCTTCCGCTTCGCCCAGCGGCTCGATGCGGGCGTGAATTTCGCGGATGCGCTCGTCGCTGCCGAATTTTGCCAGCATGTATTCGCGCCGGTCCTTGCCTTCGGGCGGAATGGTCGGATCGAGCTGGAACGGCCGCCAGCGGACATGCACGTCGACATCGCTCACGGCCGCGATTGCCCTGTCGAGCCGCTTCTGGCCGATGAAGCACCAGGGGCAGACGACATCGGACACCACATCGACGGTGATGGCGTTCAATTCGCTCATCTCGATCTCCTGATCCCTCAGTTGGGTTTGCGCCACCATGTTGGCAGTTGATACCCGAATATGGGCGTCTTTTGCGGATGTTCCAGGTAGTTCCAGTAGGCGATCCATTGCTGCGTGTTGTACTGCATCGGCACCATGTAGTTGCCGGAGATCAGCAGCCGGTCGAGAACGCGAACGGCGGCAACATAATCCTCCTTGGAGCGGGCGCGCAGCATCGCCTCGATTGCCGCGTCCACAGCCGGATCGGCGACGCCGGCGAGATTGAACGAGCCTTCCGTCCGGGCGGCAGTCGAACTCCAGCGCCCGCTCTGCTCGATGCCGGGTGACAACGAATTGTTGAAGCCGCTCGATCCGACCAAGACCTCGAAATCGAAGCGCTGCTTGCGCGACTGGATCTGATCGCCGTCGAGGCTGCGAATGGTGAGATTGATGCCGATCTTCTCCAGCGTGCGCTGATAGATGCCGGCAAGGCGCTCCTCGTCCTGCGAAGCGGTCAGGATCTCAAAGCCGAAGGGTTTGCCTTCGGGATCAAGCATCGTTCCATTCTGCACGTGGTAGCCGACACTTTTCAAAAGATCGAAAGCTGCCTTCAAGACGCGCCGATCCTGGCCCGATCCGTCGGTCACCGGCGGCCGCCATGTGCCGTCCATGACATCGGCCGGCACGCGGCCGGGGTAGGGCGCCAGAAGCGCTTTCTCCCTGTCGTCGGCCGGATGGCCGAGCGCGGAAAGCTCGGAATTCTGCCAGTAACTCATCGTGCGCGTGTA
>NZ_RZPW01000613.1:0-3909 GCF_003998455.1 Mesorhizobium sp. M7A.F.Ca.CA.001.08.2.1
GTTCGGTGCTGAGCGCCAGCAGGCCGGCGCCGATGATCAAGGCGGCACCGATCACGGTCGTCGACCGCGGCACCTCGGCGAAGAACAGGAAACCCCACAGCGGCGACCACAGGATGCCGGTATATTCGAAGGTGGCAACGCGGTTGGCCGGCGCCATCCGGTAAGCCTGCGACAGCAGGATCATGCCGGCGGAGGCGACGAAGCCGCAGGCGGCCATCTTGAGAAAATCCGGCAGCGTCGGCCAAAGCCATGGCCGTACCAGGAATTCCAGGCTGGGGTGGACGGCGTGGGTTATGCCGGCAAGGTGAAACGCGCCGGCAACCACGGCGGCGCCAACCAGATAGGCGCCGTTCTGATAGAAGGCCATCACGGTGGACGATTCGGTGTCGCCGATCTTGCGGGCCATCAGCTGCGAAAAACCATAGAGCGCCGCCGAGCCCAGCGACAGCAGCGCTGCCCAGTCGAACAGCCCTGCGCCGGGGCGCAGCATCACGAGGACGCCGAACAAGCCGATCAGCACGGTTGCCAGTGTCTGCCAGGAGACGCGCTCGCCAAGGTAGGGCCCGGCCAGCACCATGATGAACAGCGGCGCCATGAAATAAAGCGCCACCGCATCGGCAAGCGGCAAGGCGGCGATGGCCAGGTAGTACATCGTATAGGAGGTGAACTGGATGAAGGCGCGCACCGTCAGCATGCCGAATCGCTTCGACAGGATCGCCCGCAAGCCGACATCGGCATGCACCAGAACGATCAGGATCGGCAGAGCGACGATCGAGCGGATCGCCATCACCTCGGTCACTGGATAACCGCTCGACACGGCTTTGACGAGCGGATCCTGCAGCGAAAAGACCAGCACGCCGAGGCACAGGCTCAGGATGCCGCCCACCATCCGATTTTGCATCTGCATCCAGGCTCCTGCGCGTACGATCCGAAGCTGCCGCCTGCGGGGTAAAAAGAACCCGCCACCGTTTCGGGCAGCGGGCACGAGTGAGGACTCTTGATTGGTCCGCGGCTGATTTCGCAGCCGCATATCCAATGGGTGAGGCGACTATCATCCGCCGTTTGACATGTTGCAAACGAATTGGAATGATGCCAGCAATCAAATTCTCTTATGACGGATTTCATGCGGCCGACCCTCGACAGCGACCTCCTGCGCACCTTCGTGGCGATTGCCGAGACCGGCAATTTCACCAAGGCGGCGGAGCAGGCCGGCCGCACCCAATCCGCGGTGTCGATGCAGATGAAGAAGCTCGAAGATCTGATCGGCGCCAGCCTGTTCGAGCGCGGTTCGCGCGGCGTCGCGTTGACGCGGCGCGGCGGCGAACTCATCGTCAACGCCCGCCGCATCGTCTCGCTGCTCGACGAGACGTCGGCATCGATGGCGGCAGCGCCGCTTGGCGGGCCGGTGCGCATCGGCATTCCGGAGGAATATGGCCACGCCATCCTGTCGCGCGCGCTCGGCGCTTTCTCGAAGCGTCATACGCAGGTCGAGGTCACCGTGCGCTATGCCCATTCCGGGGCACAGATGGCGGCGCTCGCTGCCGGCGAGCTCGATCTGTGCGTGGTGTTCGAATGGCAGGATCCCGCCGGCGGCGAAGTGCTGATGCACGACCCGACCGTGTGGGTGACATCGTCGCTGCATCACATGCATGAGGAACAGCCGGTGCCGATCGCGCTCTACAACCGGGCCGGCTGGTGCAAGGACTTCGCCATCAAGTCGTTGGAGCAGCGCGATCTTGCCTATCGTGTCGCCTATACCAGCGACACCACCGGCGGCCTCAAGCTCGCCGTCACCTCCGGACTGGCGATCGCGCCGATCTCGCGCAGCAACATTCCGGACGGCTGTCGTGAACTGACCACGGCGGACGGATTCGGCGCCATCGATTCCTCGAACGTGGTGATGCACCGCAACCCGAACGCGTCAGGCGAGGCGATCGACGGCATGCAGGATGCGATCCGCGAAGCCTTCGTCAACAGGCTCAGTCAGCCGGCGGCATCCTCGTAGAAATGCAGCCTGTTGCCGAACGGATCGGCGACCGATACTTCGCGGGTCTTCCAAGGCGTCTCTTCCACGCCTGGCCTGGCGAAGCGGTAGTTCTTGCCGATCAGCTCGCCATGAAGAGCCGTGATGTCCTCGACCTCGATGCGCACGGCGATGCCGGGTGCACCGTCGCCATGATGTTCGCTGAGATGCAGGACGCAGCCGTCGCGGCCGATCGCCATGTAGAGCGGCGCCTCGTCGGCGAAGCGATGTTCCCACTGCACCTTGAAGTCGAGGAAGCCGACATAGAATTCACGCGCCTTGGCAATGTCGAAGATGCGCAGGATGGGTGTGACGGCGCCAAGTCTGGGCATGGTGGTGCAACCGTGCGAGAGGGTTTTCAGGTGGGATGGACGGGGGCGGCGATCCCCTTGTTTTTTCGCAATTCCGGACGGAAAACCGCTTCACACATTTCCTGGAATTGCTCTATTTCAGCTCGAGCAGCCGTTCCAGATAGCTGCGTTCGATGTCAGGGCTGAGCGCATTGCCGAGCCGCTTGCGGATCGCTTCCAGAATCTGGCGGGCGCGCTGGACGTCGATCTCGTCGGGCACCTTCACCGAATCGCCGAAATCGGGACCCTGGCTGGCGCGCGGCCGGCCGAGCGGATCGCGATCGGCGTTCTGCTGGCGGCCGCCTTCCTCGCCGCCACCCTGGTCGCCCTGCATGGCCTGCATCTGCTTCATCATGTCCTTGGCGCCCTTGCGCAGCGCTTCCAGCGCCCGGCCCTGATGGCCGACGGCCGCATCGCCTTCGCCCTCGCCGAGTGCCTGTTCGGCATTGCCCATGGACTTGCCGGCCTCGCCAAATCCTTCATTGGGCTCCATACCCATGCCTTCAAGGCCCTTCTTCAGCTGTTCGAGGTCGCTCTGCAACTGGCCCTGACCCTGCTGCAGCTGTTTCAGCGCATCGGCGAATTCCTGGGGCGTCATCGGCTTTTGCCGGGCTAGCGGATCGCGGTCTTCGCCGACGCCGGGTCTGTCCTCATCCTGGCCGCCTTCGCCGAGCTGCTCGTCACGGTTCTGCCCGCGCTGGCGCTCGCCGCGCTGCATCTGATCCATGCGGAAGGTGTCGTTCATCATCTCCTGCTGACGGCGCAGGATCTCGCCCAGCTTGTCCATCTGCTGGCGCATCTCGCTGTCCTGCTGGCCGCCTTGCTGCTGACGGCCGGCCTGCAGATTGTTCATCATGTCCTGCAGTTGCGACAGCAATTGCTGGGCCTTGTCGCGATCACCGGACTTCGCCAGGTTCTCGATCTGGTCCATCATGCGATCGATGTCGCTCTGGCGCAGTTCCTGGCCATTCTGCTGCATCTGCGGGGCGTTGGGATTTTGCTTGGCGCGCTCCGCGAATTCCTGCAGGAACTGGTTCATCGCCTCGCGCAGTTCCTTCATCGCCTTTTCGATTTCAGCGTCGCTGGCGCCATTCTTGATGGCGTCCTGCAGCGCCTGTTGCGCCTGGCGCAGCCGCTTTTCGGCGGCCGAAAGATTGCCTTCCTCGATGCCGAGCGCGATTTCCCAGAGATAGGAGACCTCGCTGCGCAATTGATCGTCGCTGTCGGCCATCTTCAGCCGGGTGCGGGCGCTCATGATGGCGAGGTAGTGGGACATGTTGTCGAACGTGTCTTCCGGCCGCAGCGTGATGGCGTCCATCAGGTCGAGCACGCGCGGCTTGGCGTTGGCGTCGAGCGCCAGCAGGCGGCGCTGTTCGATCACGGCGCGTGCCAGCGGATTGGCGAAAGGCCGCTCCGGCATCAGCAGCGTCTTGGTTTCGCTCGATGCGGTGTGCCCGGCATCGTCGGTGGCGACCAGCGTCAGCTTGATGCCGCTGCCGGCCCAGACATGCCCGGTCAGGTCCTTCGAGGTCCTGG
>NZ_RZPW01000614.1:0-3904 GCF_003998455.1 Mesorhizobium sp. M7A.F.Ca.CA.001.08.2.1
CCGCAACACCCCGCGGCGCACGGCGTTTTGCGCCTTGTGCTGGAGCTGGACGGCGAAGTCGTCGATCGCGTCGATCCGCATATCGGACTGCTGCATCGCGGTACCGAAAAGCTGATCGAAGCCAAAACCTATCTGCAGGCGGTACCCTATCTCGACCGGCTCGACTATTGCGCGCCGATGAACCAGGAACATGCCTTTGCGCTGGCCGCCGAGCGTCTGCTCGGCATCGAGGTGCCGAAGCGCGGCCAGGTGATCCGCGTTCTCTACAGCGAGATCGGCCGCATCATGTCGCACATCCTCAATGTGACGACGCAGGCGATGGACGTCGGTGCGCTGACGCCGCCGCTGTGGGGCTTCGTCGAACGCGAAAAGCTGATGGTGTTCTATGAGCGCGCCTCCGGTTCGCGCATGCATGCCGCTTATTTTCGGCCCGGCGGCGTCCATCAGGACCTGCCGCGTCAGCTGGTCGAGGACATCGGCAAGTGGATCGACCCGTTCCTGAAGTCGATCGACGACCTCGACCGGCTGCTGACCGGCAACCGCATCTTCAAGCAGCGCAATGTCGATATCGGCATCGTCTCGCTGGCGGATGCCTGGGCTTGGGGTTTTTCGGGCGTGATGGTGCGTGGCTCGGGTGCAGCCTGGGACCTGCGCAAGTCGCAACCCTATGAATGCTATTCGGAGATGGATTTCGATATTCCGATCGGCAAGAACGGCGACTGCTTCGACCGCTACCTCGTGCGCATGGAAGAAATGCGCCAGTCGGCGAAGATCATGCGCCAGTGCGTCGACCTTTTGCTCGGCAAGGAGAGCACCGGCCCGGTGTCGAACCTCGATGGCAAGGTGGTGCCGCCCAAGCGCCAGGCGATGAAGCGCTCGATGGAAGCGCTGATCCATCACTTCAAGCTCTACACCGAGGGTTATCGCGTGCCGGCCGGCGAGGTTTACGCCGCCGTCGAGGCGCCGAAGGGCGAATTCGGCGTCTATCTGGTCTCCGACGGCTCCAACAAGCCCTACCGCTGCAAGCTGCGCGCGCCGGGTTTCGCGCATCTGCAGGCGATGGATTTCCTCTGCCGCGGCCACATGCTGGCCGACGTCACCGCCGTTCTCGGCTCCCTCGACATCGTGTTTGGTGAGGTCGATCGCTAAATGTCAGTCCGCCGTCTCGCAGAAGCCAGCGTCCAGCCAGCATCCTTCGCCTTCAACCGGGCGAATGCCGCGGCTGCGAAGCAATGGATCAAGAAGTACCCGAAGGGCCGTGAACAGTCGGCCATCATCCCGCTTCTGATGATAGCACAGGAGCAGGAAGGCTGGGTGACGAAGGCGGCGATCGAGACGATCTCCGACATGCTCGGCATGCCGCGCATCCGCGGGCTGGAAGTCGCGACCTTCTACACGCAGTACCAGTTGAATCCGGTCGGCACGCGTGCGCACATCCAGGTCTGCGGCACCACGCCCTGCATGCTGCGCGGTTCGGAAGCGCTGATGGATGTCTGCCGCTCCAAAATCCATCACGACCAGTTCCACACCAACGACAAGGGAACCTTGTCCTGGGAAGAGGTGGAATGCCTCGGTGCCTGCGTCAACGCGCCGATGGTGATGATCTTCAAGGACACGTTCGAGGATCTGACGCCGGAACGCCTGGCTGAAATCATCGATCTCTATGACGCCGGCAAGGGTGCTGCGGTGGAACCGGGGCCGCAGAACGGCCGCACCGGCTCGGAGCCGGCCTCCGGCCTCACCACGCTGAAGAGCGAAAAGGCGATCCTCAAGTCGACCCGCGACAGGGAAGCCAGGGAGGCGGCCAAGGCCGCCAGGGCGGCACCCGACGCGATCGTCGCAGCGCCGGTGCCGGCGCCGGCCGCGGCCCCTGTCGCACCGTCCAACACCAGCAAGCCGAAGACCGACGCCCCTGAAACCAGCCCGGCGTTGAAGACGCCTTCAAAAACCAAGGTCGCGCCGGCGGTTGAAAAGGCGGCGAGTGTTGCCGCTCCACTGCATTCGGCCGCCAATGCCAACAAGGCAGACTCCAAAGTCGAGCAGGTTTCCAAGCAGCGCAGTGGCCCCATCACCAAGGCCGAGCCGGCCTCCGCCTTCAAGGCGCCAGAGGTCAAGGTACCGGCCGCCAAGCCGGCCAAACCGTCGCTCGGGGACAAGAACCGCCCGGCCGGCATCGACAGGCCGGCACAGGTCGATGACCTCAAACTGATCTCCGGCGTCGGCCCCAAGATCGAGGGCATCCTGCATACGCTGGGCATCTTTACCTTCGCGCAGGTCGCGTCGTGGAAGAAGGCCGAACGCGAGTGGGTGGATGGCTATCTCTCTTTCCAGGGCCGCATCGATCGCGACGACTGGGTCAAGCAGGCCAAGGCGCTCGCCAAGGGTGGCGTCGCCGAATACATCCGCGTCTTCGGCAAGAAGCCGGTCTGAGGGACGAAAAATGCTCGGGGATAAAGACCGCATCTTCACCAATATCTACGGCCTGTTCGACAAGTCCTTGGCCGGCGCGATGGCGCGCGGCGCCTGGGATAACACGCCCGGCATCGTCGCCAAGGGCCGCGAGTGGATCGTCAACGAGATGAAGGCGTCGGGCCTGCGCGGCCGTGGCGGCGCCGGCTTCCCGACCGGCCTCAAATGGTCGTTCATGCCCAAGCAGAGCGATGGCCGGCCGAGCTATCTCGTCATCAACGCCGACGAATCCGAGCCCGGCACCTGCAAGGACCGCGACATCCTGCGCAACGACCCCCATACGCTGGTCGAGGGCGCGCTGCTTGCCGGTTTCGCCATGGGTGCGGTTGCCGCCTACATCTATGTGCGCGGCGAGTTCATCCGCGAGCGCGAGGCGCTGCAGCGCGCGATCGAGGAGGCCTATGAGGCCAAGCTGATCGGCAAGAACAACACCTCCGGCTACGATTTCGACATCTACATGCACCACGGCGCCGGCGCCTATATCTGCGGCGAGGAGACAGCGCTCCTCGAAAGCCTCGAAGGCAAGAAGGGCCAGCCGCGGCTGAAGCCGCCATTCCCGGCCAATGTCGGCCTCTATGGCTGTCCGACCACGGTCAACAATGTCGAATCGATCGCGGTTGCGCCGACCATCCTGCGCCGCGGCGCGGCCTGGTTCTCGTCCTTCGGCCGGCCCAACAATGTCGGCACCAAGCTGTTTTGCATCTCCGGCCACGTCAACAATCCGTGCACGGTCGAAGAGGCGATGTCGATCCCGTTCCGCGAGCTGATCGAGACGCATTGCGGCGGCATTCGCGGCGGCTGGGACAATCTTTTGGCGGTCATACCGGGCGGCGCTTCGGTGCCGCTGGTGCCGGCCGAACAGATCATCGACGCGCCGATGGATTTCGACGCGCTGCGCGACCTCAAATCCGGCCTTGGAACCGCGGCTGTCATCGTCATGGACAAGTCGACCGATGTCGTGAAGGCGATCGCGCGGCTTTCCTACTTCTACAAGCACGAGAGCTGCGGCCAGTGCACGCCATGCCGCGAAGGCACCGGCTGGATGTGGCGGGTGATGGAACGGCTGGTGCGCGGCGAGGCGCAGAAGCGCGAGATCGATATGTTGCTCGACGTCACCAAGCAGATCGAAGGCCATACGATCTGCGCGCTGGGCGACGCGGCGGCATGGCCGATCCAGGGCCTGATGCGGCATTTCCGCGGCGAAGTGGAGCGGCGCATCGACGAGTTTTCGCGCAATGCGCACCGGGCCGAGCCTGTGATGGTGGCGGCGGAATAGAAGAACGTTTTACGCGGACGAAAGTCCGCAGCGAAGGGCGGGGCGAACGACGAAACGACCAGGAGAACTCTATGGCGCCGTATTCGAACCCGCTGATGCCCAATTTGGACCAGATCGAGCAGATGAACCAGGACTTGACCAGGATGATGCCGAAGGAGA
>NZ_RZPW01000615.1:0-3894 GCF_003998455.1 Mesorhizobium sp. M7A.F.Ca.CA.001.08.2.1
GGCCAAGGGCGTGTGGCAGGAGAGCAAGAGTGAATAGCTCCGGCAGGAGAGCGACAGTGGATCACGGGCATGGTTGAAACCGGACATTTCGCCCTCGTCCTGGCGTTTGCGCTTTCGCTGGTGCAGACGCTCGTGCCGCTGTTTGGCGCACGCCTGAACAACCAGCGCCTGATGGCCGTCGGCGGTCCGGTCGCGGTGACCGGCTTCGCCTTGACGGCGCTGTCTTTCGCAGCGCTGGCGAGTGCCTATGCGAGCTCCGATTTCTCGGTGGCAAGCGTGTGGGAAAACTCGCATTCCTTGCAGCCGTTGATCTACAAGATCACCGGAACCTGGGGCAATCATGAAGGCTCGATGCTGCTTTGGGTGTTGATCCTGACCTTCTTCGGCGCACTCGTCGCCGCTTTCGGCTCCAACCTGCCGGCGACGCTGCGCGCCAATGTGCTTGCGGTGCAAGGCGCCATCGGCGCCGCCTTCTTCCTGTTCATTCTGGCGACGTCCAATCCGTTCATCCGGCTCAATCCGGCGCCGATCGAAGGCCGCGATCTCAACCCGATCCTGCAGGATCTCGGCCTCGCCATCCACCCGCCGTTCCTCTATCTCGGCTATGTCGGCTTCTCGATCTGTTTTTCCTTCTCGGTCGCCGCTCTCATCGAAGGCCGCATCGACGCGTCCTGGGCGCGCTGGGTGCGGCCGTGGACGCTGGTCGCCTGGATGTTCCTGACCGGCGGCATCGCCATGGGATCGTACTGGGCCTACTATGAACTTGGCTGGGGCGGTTTCTGGTTCTGGGATCCAGTCGAGAACGCGTCTTTCATGCCGTGGCTGGCGGGCACCGCGCTGCTCCATTCGGCCATTGTCATGGAAAAGCGCTCGGCGCTGAAGATCTGGACGCTGCTGCTCGCCATCCTGACCTTTTCGCTGTCGCTGCTCGGCACCTTCCTCGTGCGTTCGGGCGTGCTGACCTCGGTGCACGCCTTTGCCACCGATCCGACCCGGGGCGTGTTTATCCTGTGCATCCTGACGCTGTTTATCGGCGGCTCGCTGGCGCTGTTTGCGCTGCGCGCTTCCCGGTTGACGACCGGCGGCCTGTTCCACCCGATTTCCCGAGAAGGGGCACTCGTCCTCAACAATCTGTTCCTGACCACGGCGACGGCGACCGTGCTTGTCGGCACACTCTATCCGCTCGCCGTCGAAGCCTTTTCAGCCGACAAGATCTCGGTCGGCGCGCCGTTCTTCAATCTCACCTTCGGGCCGCTGATGGTGCCGCTGCTGCTCGTGGTTCCGTTCGGGCCGTTGCTGGCCTGGAAGCGCGGCGATGTCTTCGCCGTCGCGCAGCGCCTGATGGTGGCCTTTGCAGCGGCGCTGCTGGCGACGCTGGTCACCGCTCTGTTCATCGACGGCGCCTCGGTGTTCGCAGCCCTGGGCGTAGGCCTTGCCGTCTGGCTGATCCTTGGCGCGCTCACCGATCTCGCCGTCAAATCGGGCTTTCGGACCGTCGCAACGGGGATCATGGTCCGGCGCTTGCTCGGCTTGCCGCGTTCGGTCTTCGGCACAGCCTTCGCTCACCTCGGCCTCGGCCTGACCACGCTCGGCATCGTCGGCACACTTTGCTTCGGCACCGAGAAGATCCTGTCGATGCATGCCGGCGAGACCGTCGAACTGTCCGGCCATACGCTGCGTTTCGTCGGGCTTTATCCGGCCCAGGGACCGAATTACAGCGAGGATCGCGGCCGCTTCGAGCTGATCGGCGTCAGCGGTAGCCCTGTTGGCGAAATCAGCTCCGCCAAGCGGTTTTATCCGGTGCGGCAGATGACGACGACGGAATCCGGCATCAGGACGATCGGTTTCTCGCAGCTCTACATCTCGCTCGGCGACGAGGGCAAAGATGGTTCGGTCGTCGTGCGTTTGTGGTGGAAGCCGCTGGTGACGTTGATCTGGGGCGGTGGCCTGATGATGATGGCGGGCGCGGCGATGTCGCTGATGGACCGGCGCCTGCGCGTCGGCGCGCCGTCGCGACGGCGCAAGCAGGCGAGCGTGGTGCCATCCGCGACCCTGCCATGAACGCACGGCTTTCGCTGACCTCCATTATCCTGCTGCTGGCGCTGTTTTTTGCCGGCACGGCCTTGGCGGTGAAGCCTGACGAGATGCTGCCTGATCCTGCACTTGAGGCGCGGGCTCGGGCGCTTTCGGAAGGCTTGCGCTGCATGGTCTGCCAGAACCAGTCGATCGACGAATCCGATGCCGACCTTGCCCGCGACCTGCGCGTCCTCGTGCGTCAGCGCCTCGTCGCCGGCGACACTGACCAGCAGGTCATGGACTACGTGGTTTCGCGCTATGGCGAGTTCGTGCTGCTCAAGCCGCGTTTCGACCTGCGCAATGCATTGCTGTGGGGCACGCCTGTCCTGCTGTTGCTGGTGGGAGGCGTTTTCATCGTGCTGACCGCGCGGTCGCGTCGCTCGCTGGCAACCAATGCGCTGACCACTGAGGAACAGGCGGCGCTGGACAAGATACTAGGCAATTAGCTCGGCCATTCCTCCGAGGGCCAGTCCCGCGACGTGCGAATGACGCGCAGGATAACGACGCTCTGACGGCCAGCGATCGGGCGCAACTCATAGGCAATGATGTGGTGTGGGGCAGGCGGCTGATGAACGTCTCATATGTGCCTGTTACTCGGCCTGGCCGGCCCGTCGCCATATCACCAAGGCCTCGGCCCATTTCACGAATACGATCCGCCAGGCGTGCTTGCTGTCATTTATGAAAGCCTTGTGCTGAGTTGTGTACAAGATAGCACATAGGGCATCGCGGCCAACGGGTTTGTGCGTCCCCCGACCCCAAAACATTACCAAAGTTTCATGTGTCGGAAATGGCGCTGTAATGTGCGCCACTCTAATTCTCTTGCTTGAGGATGCCCATCAGCAGCGTCCATTTGGAAAGAGGATACGAGATCCATGAATATTGCCCCCCGTTCATATTCCGTCACCCGCAAGCGTCTCATGGCTGCCGTCGCGTCTGTCGCCGTGGCCGGTGCGATCGGCGTCGGTGCGCTGACCAGCGGAACCAGCCCTGTTCTGGCCGATGCCGTGCGCGTCGAGGCGCCGCAGGTACCGGGCTTCGCCGATGTCGTCGAGCGGGTTTCTCCCGCTGTTGTCAGCGTCAAGGTCAAGGCCAAGATCAGCCCGGCCGCCGATGACGGCTCGGACCCGTCCGACGATCAGGATGGCATGAACAACCTGCCCAACAATCCGCAACTGCGCCGCTTCTTCAAGGAATTCCGCGGCTTTGGTGATCAGGACGGCCAGGGTGGCGGCAACAGGCGCTTCAGCCATCGCGACCGCAACAACGACCAGCCGCGGCCGGTTGCACAAGGGTCCGGCTTCTTCATCTCGGATGACGGCTATCTCGTCACCAACAACCACGTCGTTTCGGAAGGCTCGGCCTTCACCGTGGTGATGAATGACGGCAAGGAACTCGATGCCAAGCTGATCGGCACCGACCCGCGCACCGATCTCGCCGTGCTCAAGGTCGATGGCGTCGGCAAGTTTACCTATGTCGACTTCGCCGATGACTCCAAGGTTCGCGTCGGCGACTGGGTGGTGGCCGTCGGCAATCCGTTCGGCCTTGGTGGCACCGTCACCGCCGGCATCGTCTCCGCCCGCGGCCGCGACATCGGCGCTGGGCCTTATGACGACTTCATCCAGATCGACGCATCGGTCAACCGCGGCAATTCTGGCGGCCCGACCTTCAACCTCAACGGCCAGGTCGTCGGCATCAACACCGCGATCTTCTCGCCGTCCGGCGGCAGCGTCGGCATCGCCTTCGACATTCCCGCTTCGACCGCCAAGCAGGTCGTTCAGGACCTGATGAAGAGCGGTTCCGTTCAGCGGGGCTGGCTCG
>NZ_RZPW01000616.1:0-3877 GCF_003998455.1 Mesorhizobium sp. M7A.F.Ca.CA.001.08.2.1
CTCTAGCAACGCAGGAGATTGGCGAAATCCTTCGCGGCAGCGTCCTTCTCCCCGTCACTATCCGGGGAGAAGTGCCCGGCAGGGCGATGAGGAGCAGCGCAGAGCTGCAACTGCTGGTGCGGTTGCACCGATCGCCAAGACCGCCTAACAGAAGGCTGAACAATCAACCTTCAGGTGCGAAATCCGTATGACCGCCCTTAAGCTTATCGCGCTCGACGACCAGGATCTGAGCATCGTTTCGGCTCATGTCCAGGATGCCGTGCTGAAAGTCAGCGACCTCGAATTCCTCCCTGCGGCCAAGCGTTTCCTGCTGACCATGAACCGTTTCGTCTGGGAGGCAAAATCCGGCCTGTTTCGCCAGCATAATGAGCGACGGCAGGCCGTGCTGCATTTCGACCGCGTGCTCGGCGCCAAGACCAGCGGTATTGACCGCGACAAGCCTGCCGAAGTCCTGTCGCTGCTGGCGATCAGCTTCATCGAGATCAGCAAGCCGGCCGGCATCGTCGAGCTGATCTTCTCGGGCGGCGGTGCGATCATGCTCGACGTCGAGTGCATCGAGGCCCGTCTTGCCGACATCGGCGGCGCGTGGGAAGCCACCTCGCGCCCCATCCACAAGGCCTGAGCGTCCGATGGCCATCACGCTTCGTCAGTCCGATGCCGATTTCGAGCAACGTTTCGCCGCCTTCCTCACGACCAAGCGGGAGGTCTCCGCCGATGTCGATGCCGCGGTGCGCGACATCATCGCGCGCGTGCGCGCCGAGGGCGACGCGGCACTGATCGACTATACGCGGAAATTCGATCGCGCCGATTTGACCGGCCTCGGCATTGCCGTGTCTAAGGAAGACATCGCAACCGCCTACGAAACGGCCGACCCAAAGACGATCGAGGCGCTGGAGTTCGCGCGCGACCGCATCCGCTCGCATCATGAACGGCAGCGGCCGAAGGACGATCGCTATACGGATGCCGCCGGCGTCGAGCTCGGCTGGCGTTGGACGGCGATCGAGGCCGTCGGGCTCTATGTGCCGGGCGGTACGGCGAGCTATCCGAGCTCGGTGCTGATGAACGCCGTGCCGGCCAGAGTGGCCGGCGTCGAGCGCATCGTCATGGTCGTGCCTGCGCCGGGCGGCATCATCAATCCGCTGGTGCTGGTGGCAGCGGACATATCAGGCGTTTCCGAAATCTACCGCGTCGGCGGGGCGCAGGCGATCGCCGCCCTCGCCTATGGCACCGAGACAATCCGGCCGGTCGCCAAGATCGTCGGCCCGGGCAATGCCTATGTCGCGGCAGCCAAGCGCCAGGTTTTCGGCACCGTCGGCATCGACATGATCGCCGGGCCGTCGGAAGTGCTTGTCGTGGCCGACGGCAGCAACGATCCGAACTGGATCGCTGCCGACCTGCTGGCCCAGGCCGAACACGACGCTTCGGCACAGTCGATCCTGGTCACCGACGATCCGGCTTTCGGCATCGCGGTCGAACAGGCGGTCGAGCGCCAGTTGCAGAGCCTGCCACGCGCTGAAACGGCAGCGGCGAGCTGGCGCGATTTTGGTGCCGTGATCCAGGTGTCGACCATCGACGCCGCGCTGCCGCTGGTCGATCGCATCGCCGCCGAACATGTCGAACTGGCCATCGACGACGCCGAGGGCTTCCTGTCGCGGATGCGCAATGCCGGTGCGGTCTTTCTCGGCCGCCACACGCCGGAAGCCATCGGCGACTATGTCGGCGGCTCCAACCATGTGCTGCCGACGGCGCGCTCGGCGCGTTTCTCGTCCGGCCTGTCCGTGCTCGATTTCGTCAAGCGCACGTCGATCCTCAAGCTTGGACCGGAGCAGTTGCGTATCTTGGCGCCGGCGGCGATTGCGCTGGCCAAGGCGGAGGGTCTTGACGCGCATGGACGCTCCGTCGCCATACGGTTGAACATGTAGGCGGCGATGTCTGGCCCCGATCAAACCCGCGCCAGGCTGATCGATGTCGAACTCGATGAATCGATCGGCCGGTCAACGCCGGATGTCGAGCATGAACGTGCAGTGGCGATCTTCGACCTGATCGAGGAGAACAGTTTCCAGCCCGTCAATGACAGCGGCGACGGCCCTTACCGGCTGAAACTGTCGCTGGCCGAGCAGCGCCTGGTGTTTGCCGTGGCGCGCGAGGATGGCACCGCCGTCGTCACCCATATCCTGTCGCTGACGCCGCTCCGGCGCATCGTCAAGGATTACTACATGATCTGCGAAAGCTACTACGACGCCATCCGCTCCTCGACGCCGAGCCATATCGAGGCGATCGACATGGGCCGCCGCGGCCTGCACAATGAAGGTTCGCAGACGCTGATGGACCGGCTGTCCGGCAAGATCGACATCGACTTCGATACGGCGCGCCGGCTGTTCACGCTGGTCTGCGTGCTGCACTGGCGGGGCTAGCCCTGTCGCCCGGCGCCCTGCCCCGTTCGATCCTGTTCCTGTGCGGCATGAATGCCGTGCGCTCGCCAATGGCGGAGCAGCTGGCGCGCCGGATGCTGCCCGCCACCGTCTTTGTCGCTTCGGCCGGCGTTCGCGCCGGCGAGCGCGATCCGTTCGTCGATGCGGTGCTGGCCGAAGAAGATCTCACGCTGGGCGAGCGCCACCCAAGGACGATGGACGATCTCGAGGACGACTATTTCGACCTCATCGTCACGCTGGCACCCGAAGCGCACCACGCCGCGCTCGAACTCACCCGCTCGCTCGCCGTCGAGGTCGAATATTGGCCGACGCCGGACCCGACCGACGCCGGTGGCACGCGCGAACAGATCATGGCAGCGTACCGGGACGTCCGCGAGCGGCTGAAGGTGCGCATAGGCCGACGTTTCTTGCTTCCAGAGGCAAAAAACGCGACGGATTAAGCGTGTTCACAAGCGGACGATTATCATATAGGTTCCGCCGAAATTCCGGCCAGGGTGCTGGAACTACCATCCAAGCAAAGGTATCGAATGCCGAAGGAAGAAGTCCTCGAGTTTCCGGGTGTCGTGACGGAATTGTTGCCGAACGCGATGTTCCGGGTAAAGCTCGAAAACGAACACGAAATCATCGCCCATACGGCCGGCCGCATGCGCAAGAACCGCATCCGCGTGCTGACCGGCGACAAGGTTCTGGTCGAGATGACGCCATACGACCTGACCAAGGGCCGCATCACCTATCGTTTCAAGTAAGCAAAGCCCGACTGGTCCGCGATGAGCATTTTGCAGAAGCTGGTGCTTGCCTCGGGTTCGCCGCGCCGAATCGAGCTCTTGCAGCAGGCCGGCATCGAGCCGGACCGCGTGCTGCCGGCCGATATCGACGAAACGCCGCTGCGTGCCGAGCATCCGCGCTCGCTGGCCAAGCGGCTGTCGAAGGAAAAGGCCGAAAAGGCGTTTGCGTCACTGAAGACCGAAGCCGACTATGCGCCGGGTTTCGTGCTGGCCGCCGACACGGTGGTTGCCGTCGGGCGGCGCATCCTGCCCAAGGCAGAAACCCTCGACGACGCTGCCAACTGTCTCGGGCTGTTGTCGGGCCGTTCGCATCGTGTCTATTCCGGCATCTGCCTTATCACCCCGGGTGGCAAGCTGCGCCAGCGCCTGGTCGAGACGCGGGTGCGTTTCAAGCGGCTGCCGCGCGAAGAGATCGACGCCTATATCGCCTCGGGCGAATGGCGCGGCAAGGCGGGCGGCTACGCCGTCCAGGGCCTCGCCGGCGCCTTCGTCGTCAAGCTGGTCGGCTCCTACACCAACATCGTCGGGCTGCCGCTCTATGAGACCATCGCGCTGCTGAGCGGCGAAGGCTTCAAGGTGCATGGCGGCTGGCTGGCGGGAACCCGGCTGTGAATTCCGATCCCAAAGTCACGCCCTTGCGCCCAAAGCGCCCCTGTCCCG
>NZ_RZPW01000617.1:0-3875 GCF_003998455.1 Mesorhizobium sp. M7A.F.Ca.CA.001.08.2.1
TTTTCAAGGTAGGGCGCTGCACGGCTTTCCCGAATTGCCCTACTTGCGCATCGCTTTCAGTTTTTCCGCCACCGATGCAGCGAGGTCGGCATAGAGCTCCTCCAGCCGTTCCGCGGCCTTGATGATCGAGAAATCATGGCCGAATTTTTCCAGCGCCATGCGCAGTTTCTCGACGAACTCGGCTTGTTTCTCCAGCGCGGAAAAGAGTGTCTTCACCTGCGCTTCGCTGATGTCGGCATTGGCCAGCATCTGCGGCACCTCGCGGCCCATCTGGTCGCCAATGGCGGTCTGCTCCTTCAGAATTGCAACCCAGTCCGTCAATCAGGAACCTCCGTTTGTCCCCAGGCCTAAATCTCTTTTGCGGGGACAAGGGGCAACATGCGCAGCCTCGGCCGGACTGGTCAACCCGACAAGACGAGCAGAGGCTTGCACCGGCCCGTTCCGGCGCTAAGTTCGGCGCCATCGAACAAGGAATCCATCGCCCATGATCACCGACGCCGAGATCCAGACCGCCCTGCCCGCGCTTGCTCCAGGCAATGCCGCCGTGATCACCGGCGCTGCCA
This sequence comes from Mesorhizobium sp. M7A.F.Ca.CA.001.08.2.1, assembly GCF_003998455.1. NCBI lineage: Bacteria > Pseudomonadati > Pseudomonadota > Alphaproteobacteria > Hyphomicrobiales > Phyllobacteriaceae > Mesorhizobium > Mesorhizobium sp. M7A.F.Ca.CA.001.08.2.1. The sequence goes on from NZ_RZPW01000617.1 coordinate 564, forward strand.
GCGGCATCGGTCTGGCGGCCGCCAAGCGGCTTGCATTGCTAGGCATGAAGATCGTGCTGGCCGACATTGGCGGCGCGCGGCTTGACGACGCCTCGCGCGCCGTTTCCGCGATTGCCGGCGACGGTGCCGTGCTTGCCGTCGCCGCCGACGTTTCGAAGGCGGATGAGATGGACCGTCTCGCCGAGAGGGCGTTCGGCGCCTTCGGCGGCGTGTCGCTGCTGATGAACAATGCCGGCGTGGGCGACAACCCCGGAAAGCCGTGGGAAAACCGCGATGCCTGGAAACGGCTGCTGGACATCAATTTCTGGGGCGTTGTGCATGGCGTGGAGGCCTTCGCGCCGCGCATGCTGGCCTCGGCCAGGCCGGGTCTGATCGTCAACACCGGCTCCAAGCAAGGCATCACCACGCCGCCCGGCAATCTTGCCTACAATGTCTCCAAGGCAGGAGTGAAAACCTTCACGGAAGGCCTGGCGCACGCGTTGCGCAACGAACCCGGCGCCCATGTCGCTGCCCATCTGCTGATCCCCGGCTTCACCTTTACCGGTCTGACCGAGGGTGCGACGGAAAAACCGGCCGGCGCCTGGACCGGCGAACAGGTTGTGGATTTCATGCTGGAATCCCTGACCAGGGGAGATTTCTACATCCTGTGCCCGGACAACGAGGCGGCCCGGCCGCTGGATGAAAAGCGCATGGCCTGGGCGATCGGCGACATCATCGAGAACCGCCCCGCTTTGTCGCGCTGGCATCCGGACCACAAAGGCAGTTTCGCAGCCTTCATGAAAGGCTGATCTTCAGGCCGCTTGCTTTTTCGACCCGCGCTTCTGTGCCACGGCCTTCTTCGCCGCGATGTCGGCGATCTGTTCGTCATGCCGCTTTGCCGCACGCTCGCATTTGGCGCGGATTTCCTCGACTTCGGATTCGGTCAGATGCTCGATGCCGATGAAGTGGTTGTGGCCCTTGCCGACCCGGATCAGTTCGTCGAGCTTGGCCTGGATCGCCGCGCCGTCGCGGTTCTGAGTGTTCTGGATCAGGAAGACCATCAGGAAGGTGATGATGGTCGTGCCCGTGTTGATGACGAGTTGCCAAGTGTCCGAAAAGCCGAAGAACGGACCGCTCACCCCCCAGGCGATGATGATGAGGCAACAGACGGCGAATGTCGGCGGCAGGCCGGCTATGCGGGCGACCCAGTTGGCAACCTTGGTGAAATGCTTTTCCATTTATCGAAATCCTCGACGCTGCGGCGCGATGAGAAACAATCAGCGACCGTTTCAGGTTCCCGATGCAAACAAATACCTCAGGTACAATTAAGTACACGCATAGGGAGAATAGTCCGGAAAACACACCTTATGGGTTCAATGCCACAGTAATCCTGCAGGCAAGAGTGCCTGTTCCTTCCGCTTCACAGCGGTTTACCTCCAGCCCCTTCCGCTGCGCCACCCCCGCATGGCGGAAGGGGTTTCAGTCCGGAGAGCGCGGAGCATGGTTTCCCGAAAGCGCCGACCGGCAGAAAGACAGACGGTCGCTCCACTTTCCCGCAAATTGCTTGGCAGCGCCGGCCTAGGCCTGCTGATGGCCTGCGCGGCCGTGACCGCCAGGGCAGAACCACCAGCAGCACCGGCTGCCGAAATAGCGACCGATCCGACAATCACCGGCAGTCTCGAACGGCATTGGACCAACAACGCGCTGGACAGCGACCATGCGGTCAAGGACTGGTACACACTGTTGCGCGGTTCGCTGCAGCAGCAATGGGGCGACAACGACGCCAACGCGAAATTCAGCGCGGACTTCCAGGTAACGCATTACGACAAGACGTCGATCGAGGACGACCGCGGATTGTCGCTGTCGGCCGAGGCCTTCCGCCGGCTCGGCCCGGGTCTCGAACTGAGGGGATCGCTCAGCTATCGCGTCTCCAGCGCCGGCGACAATCTGGATATCGGCCCGCTGACGCTGGGTACGCGCGAGTTCAAGCAGGTCTTCGGCGCCCAGACACAGCTCGGCATCGACCTCGGCAACGCCACCTCGCTGATCCTCGAGGCCGCCGACAGCTACGAAAAGCTCGGCGCGACGCAGTTCCAGGAAGATCTCATCCTGCCGGCGAAGCTGCATGCCGACCGCAATCTCTTCCAGTTGGCCGCCCGGGTCACCCGGACAGTTGGCCAGCTTGCCTTCGGCGCGTCCGCGTCCGCGCTGTTCGCCAGCGTCGAGGAGATCGGCTACCCGCCGCTTTTCCTGTCGTTCAACGCCTATACGCTGCGCGCCGAGGCGGCCTACAAGGCATCCGATGGTTCGACGCTCGGCGTGGCGCTGGGTGCGCAGTTCCTGCGTGGCGCCGACGACATCTACCAGCGCTGGCGTCCGACCTGGCAAGTCACCTTCGGCAAGCCTCTGCCGCATGGCTTCGAGCTGCGCGGCACCTATTTCGGCCGCTACGAAACGTCCGAAACCGACGATCCGCTAGCTTCCTGGCTGCAGCGCGCGGAACTGGAACTGGGCATGAAGGTGCGCGAAAACCTCGGCATCGCTTCCGGCATCTTCTATGAGCTCAAGGACAATTTGCTCTACGAGAACCAGGAGCGCCGCAAAGGCGTCTATGCCGAAGCGACGTACAACGCGACCAAATCGATGGCCATTGTCGTTCGCGTCGACGTTTCCGAGACCTTCAAGACCGTGATCGACGAGCGCGAACACACGGTCGATGCATTTGTGGGCCTGCGGGCGAAGATCTAGCTGATTCCCGCGCTTTGACTGGGCAGACCCAGAAGCGGAAGCAGGAGGTGTTGAAGACCCTCCTGCCCACGACACGTGACATAGGATGCCCGTGACTTTCCTGCTTAGCGGCGGCCGCCCAGCTTGTAGCTGTTGCCGCCAAGGACATTGACGCCGATACCGCTGAGAACGCCGGTAAGGACGTTGGTCTTGTTGCCGTTCAGAATGCCCTGGACGACATTGCCGCTCAGGATGTTGTTGCCACTCAGGATGCCATTGAGCGCGGTCACCTGGCCGACACCGATGGACGGCGACACATTGATCAGGCTACCCGAGCTACCTCCCCAGCCGCCGGCATAGGCGCCGACAGTCGAGAACGAAACCATAGCAGCGGTGAGTACAAGTGCGAACTTCTTCATAACTTATCTCCATTGTTGCTAGTAGTGTTTTCTTCGACTTCTTAAGACTTACCCCCGAACCGAGTAGTGCATTTTGCCGAAAATCTTGCAACCTTGGAGTGTTTAATTTCGCGGATACAATCCGTTTTCCATTTCTTAACTTTAATATTTTACGTTAAGAAAATTGGTTACCGTCGACGTCTTGAAC
>NZ_RZPW01000618.1:0-3866 GCF_003998455.1 Mesorhizobium sp. M7A.F.Ca.CA.001.08.2.1
GTGGTCATGACAAGAGCGAAGGCCTGCCGCTGGTTGCCATCCACGCCGCCAACAACGAGACCGGCGTCATCCAGCCGATCGATCGCATCGCCGGGATCGTCAAGGCGGCGGGCGGCATCCTCATGGTCGACGCCGTGCAGGCCGCCGGGCGTGTTTCGATCGATCTATCAGCGGGTTACGCCGATTATCTGATTCTGTCCTCGCACAAGATCGGTGGTCCCAAGGGCGTCGGCGCCATCGTCGCGGCTTCGGATCTGATGATGCCGAAGCCGTTGATCAATGGCGGCGGTCAGGAAAAGGGCCATCGCGGCGGGACTGAAAACCTCGCTGCCATTGCCGGTTTTGGCGCGGCCGCCCGCGAGGCCCTGGCCGGATTGCCGGCCATAGATGCGGTGCGCCGGCGCCGCGACGAGATCGAGGCCATCGTGAAAACGCTGGTGCCGGACGCGGAAATCTTCGGAACCGGTGCGCCAAGGCTTGCCAATACGGCATTCTTCGCTATTGCGGGCGTCAAAGCCGAAACCGCGCAGATCGCCTTCGATCTGGCCGGCGTAGCGCTGTCGGCCGGCTCTGCCTGTTCGTCCGGCAAGGTCGGACCGAGCCATGTGCTGAAAGCCATGGGATACGGTGACAGCCTTGGCGCCTTGCGCGTGTCGATCGGTCCGGCGACGGGCGCGGAAGACATCGAGTTGTTTCGCGTTGCGCTGACGGGAATCGCCGCGCGTCGGGCGGATAGAGAAAAAGCCGCGTGAGCGGTTGGAGCATCGGACCGAAAAGCGCGTAGCGGTTTTCGGGAAAATCCGATGCTTGACGAAAATGATTTGGGCCATTCGGCCTGGTAGAGCCGTGCGTTTCATGCTGGCCGGGTGAATTTCCGGTCGAAGCGCACTATATGAAACTTACGCTGCCGCAAGCGCCTTTTGGGGTTCGTTTTTGGCGGTGCCATAGTTTGAAAACTGTCGGGCCTTGACCCCGGCGTGGATGGAGAACGCATATGCCTGCTGTGCAGGACACGATCGATCGGGTCCGAAAGATCGACGTCGACCAATACAAATATGGATTCCAGACCGAAATCGCGATGGATAAGGCCCCCAAAGGCCTCAGCGAAGACATTATCCGTTTCATTTCGGCCAAGAAGGATGAACCGTCCTGGATGCTGGAATGGCGTCTGGAAGCCTATCGCCGTTGGCTGACGCTTGACGAGCCGACCTGGGCGCGCGTCCACTATCCCAAGATCGATTTCCAGGACATCTACTTCTACGCGGCGCCCAAGAGCACGCCCGGCCCGACCTCGCTCAGCGATGTCGATCCCGAACTCTTGAAGGTCTACGAGAAGCTCGGTATTCCGCTGCGCGAGCAGGAAATCCTCGCCGGCGTGCAGAAGACCGACGCCTCGGAACTCGAGGAAGTCAGCGACAATGTCTACAAATCGGGCCGCGTCGCCGTCGACGCCGTGTTCGATTCCGTTTCCGTCGTCACCACCTTCAAGAAGGAGCTGGCGCAGGCCGGCGTCATCTTCTGCTCGATCTCGGAAGCCATCCGCGAGCATCCGGAGCTGGTGAAGAAATATCTCGGCTCGGTCGTGCCGACCTCCGATAATTATTACGCGACGCTGAATTCGGCCGTGTTCACCGACGGCTCGTTCGTCTTCGTGCCCAAGGGCGTGCGCTGCCCGATGGAGCTGTCGACCTATTTCCGCATGAACGAGAAGAACACCGGCCAGTTCGAGCGCACGCTGATCATCGCCGAGGAGGGGGCTTACGTCTCCTATCTCGAAGGCTGCACGGCGCCGCAGCGCGATGAGAACCAGCTGCATGCCGCCGTCGTCGAACTGGTGGCGCTCGACGATGCCGAGATCAAATATTCGACGGTGCAGAACTGGTATCCCGGCGACGCCGAGGGCAAGGGCGGCATCTACAATTTCGTCACCAAGCGCGGCGACTGCCGTGGCGACCGCTCCAAGATTTCGTGGACGCAGGTCGAGACAGGTTCGGCGATCACCTGGAAATATCCGAGCTGCATCCTGCGCGGCGACGATTCCTCGGGCGAGTTCTATTCGATCGCTGTCTCGAACGGTTATCAGCAGGTCGACAGCGGCACCAAGATGATCCACCTCGGCAAGAACACGTCGAGCCGCATCATCTCCAAGGGCATCGCCGCCGGCTTCTCGCAGAACACCTATCGCGGCCAGGTCTCGGCGCACCGCAAGGCGACCAACGCCCGAAACTTCACCAACTGCGATTCCCTGCTGATCGGCGACCAGTGCGGCGCGCACACCGTGCCCTACATGGAAGCCAAGAATTCGACGGCGCAGTTCGAGCACGAAGCGACGACGTCGAAGATTTCCGAGGACCAGAAATTCTACGTCATGCAGCGCGGTATCCCTGAAGAGGAGGCGATCGCGCTGATCGTCAACGGCTTCGTCAAGGACGTCATCCAGCAACTGCCGATGGAATTCGCGGTCGAAGCGCAGAAGCTGATCGGTATCTCGCTTGAGGGCTCGGTCGGCTGACCGGACAGATATTCAGGAAACGAAAAAATGCTTGAAATCAGAAATTTGCACGCCCGCATCGTCGATGACGGCACCGAAATCATCCGCGGCCTGAACCTGACGGTGAAAGCCGGCGAGGTCGCCGCGATCATGGGGCCGAACGGCTCGGGCAAATCGACGCTGTCCTACATCCTCGCCGGTCGCGAGGACTATGAGGTGACCGAGGGCGACATCCTCTACAACGGCCAGTCGATCCTCGAAATGGATCCGGCCGAGCGCGCCACGTCAGGCATCTTCCTCGCCTTCCAGTATCCGATGGAGATACCGGGCGTCGCCACCATGGAATTCCTGAAAGTGGCGATGAACGAGCAGCGCAAGGCGCGCGGCGAGGAGCCGCTGAAGATCCCGGAATTTTTGAAGCGCGTGAAGGAAGCCGCCGCCTCGCTCAGCATGGACATGGCGATGCTCAAGCGGCCGCTCAATGTCGGCTTCTCCGGTGGCGAGAAGAAGCGGGCAGAGATCCTGCAGATGAAGCTGCTGGAGCCGAAATTGTGCGTGCTCGACGAAACCGATTCCGGGCTCGACATCGATGCGCTGAAGATCGTTTCCGATGGCGTCAACGCGCTGCGCGCGCCGGACCGGGCGTTCCTGGTCATCACCCATTACCAGCGCCTGCTTGAGCACATCGTGCCCGACACCGTGCATGTGCTCTACAAGGGGCAGGTCATCAAGTCAGGCGACAAGTCGCTAGCGCTCGACCTGGAAGCCAATGGCTATGCCGGCGTGATCGGCGAAGCAGCGTGAGATGCCAGAGGGCAGTTTGATGAATATGCACGCACAACCGCAGCGGACACCGGCCGAGACAGCGTTGATCGACGCGTTCGGCGACCGGTTGTCGCTGCTGCCCGGCGACGGCGCGGTGATGCTGAAGCGCGACGACGCCATCGAGACGATCAAGCACGGCCTGCCCACGCGGCGCGTCGAATCCTGGCACTATACCGACCTGCGCCGGTTGCTGAATACCGTGCCGGACTTCGACCCGGCCGCCTTGGCCAAAGTCATTGCGCCGATCGTCGACGGTTCCACCGTGGTGTCGATCCTGAACGGCAAGTCCGACGCCAAAGCGCCGGTTCTTGAAGGCGTCTCTTTCCAGCGCCTGTCGGAAAAGCTGGTCGACGGCAGCGCAGCAGCTGGGCTCGACCCCTATGGCAGCGACGACGCCATCGGCGCGCTGAACACGGCTTTTGTCGCCGACGGGTATTTCGTCGACATCGCGGATGGTGTGGAACTTGAAAAGCCGGTCGAGCTGCAGAACCTGCAGGCGGGCGGCCAGACCCATGTGCGCCTGGCCGTTCGCGTCGGCGCCGGCGCCAAG
>NZ_RZPW01000619.1:0-3862 GCF_003998455.1 Mesorhizobium sp. M7A.F.Ca.CA.001.08.2.1
GTCACGCCCTGGACGGTCAGGCCGTTGATGCCCAGGCCGTAGATCGCCGAGCCGGAACCCCCGGAAACGTTGAAATCGAGCAGCGTGTTGCCGTTGCCCAGCGTCACGACATTACCGCCGCCGGAACTGGTCAGCGTCGCCGCACCCGCTGAATCCGATATGGATTCGTCATGATGGATGTTGGTGCCGGTGACATTCAACGGCACCCCGCCGAGCGAGAACGCGCGGTCATTGCCGAACGAGGCCAGTTCCTGTCCGTCGCTCAGCGAGAAGCCGGTGGCGTCGTCGATTGTCCCGCGGTTGACCAGGACAATGATGGCGTCGCTGGCGGTAATGTTGTCGGCATATTCGATCGAGGCGAGGTCGGTGATCGACGTGCCGCCGCCCGAAGCCCCGGCCGCAACGAAGATGTAATTGCGCAGATCGTAAAGTTGCGGGCCGGTAAACGCGGTCGTGCCGAAAGCGTAGTGGCCGCTGCCCTCATTGAGCCCGCGCGCATCGAGCGAGGCGGTGATGCCCGAGATGGAGCTGGAATTGCCGCCGAAGGTAAATTCGGCGTTGGCCGTGGCGCCCGGCGTGCCGGCAATGCCCAGCCGCACGCCGGTATCGACATTGGTGATGACGCCGCCATCGGTGATGATGATCACCGCGCCGCCAACGCTCGGCGACGTCAGATCGATGCCGATCGAGCCGGCAGCACCGGTGCCGGTGATGCTGAGCGACTGCGCGGTGAAATTGGTCTTGGATCCGGAGAAGTCGAGGCCGGTGCCGACACCCAGTCCGGAGATGACGATGTTGCCGGCGACCACCGCCGCATTGACGCCGGCAAACGAGATGCCGTCGGCGCCGGGGTTGGTGATGCTGATGTCGCCGAAGCGGATCGTCGCCGGCGAATCCGAAATGGCGATCGCCGGTCCGGTCGTGTTGGAGATCGTCGTCGCACCGTTGACGGTGAAGCTGCCCGCGACATTCTCCAGCACGACACCCGACGTGCCGCCGCTCTGGCTGATCGAGTCCAGCACCACATGGGCAGTGATCGGATCGATGAAGACGGCGGTGCCGCCATTGCCTGACACGGTGCCGCCGGTGGTGGTGAACGTGCCTCCGGTCGACGTGCCCTGCACGGTGATGCCGCGGTCGGTATTGTCCTGCGCATTGACGGTGGCGAAGGTGTAGGTGCCCTTGCCGGTGATATCGAGACCGTCGTCGAGATTGCCCTGCAGCAGCGTCGTGCCGGTGAAATTGTAGGTGCCGTCGCCGTCGATGTGCAGGCCGTCGAGGCCGTTGCCGGTGGCGGTGAAGTTGGAGCCGGTGATGCCGGTCGAACTGCCCGTGAAGTCGGCGCCGTTGCCGCCCGCACCGGTGACCGTCACATTGGTCAGCGTCGCGCCGGTGATGTTGTTGCCGAAGATGCCGTCGCCGCCGCCGGTGATGGTGATGCCGCTGAGCGTGTTGCCGTTGCCGAGCGTAAAGACGGGGTTGGCGACGTTGGTGCCCTGGATCGTGCCGTCGCTGCCGCCCAGGTTGAAGGTGCTGGTGCCGCCGCCGAAAAGCCTTGCGGTGACGCTTTCGCCGCCGCCGATGACGGTCTGTCCATTGGCAAGCGTCACCCCGCCAGTCGTCAGATTGCCGTTGCCGCCAAGCGCGACGACAAAACCGTTCGCACCCGACTTGGTCACGGCGTCGTCCAGCGTCGTCGGGTCGGCCAGCGTGCCGGCGCCGGCGAGGCCGCCATCGGCGTAGTAGAACTTGCCGAAGGCGGCATTGGTGGCGGCGTTGATGGCGACACGCGTCGTCGAGCCGCCGGTCAGCGTCTGCGACTGGACGCGGACGCCGATATCGCCACGCACGCGCTCGTTGACGCGCTTGCGCAGGCCTTCGCTGACCGGATAGACCGGCTCCGGCCCGCTGTCGGCCCCATTGTCCGAGCCGCTGCCGGGATTGAACGGGATGTTCAGCCGCACACTGCCGGCGAACTGGGTGTCGTCGCGATTGTCGTTGCGGACCTCGCCGGCGAAGACCAGTTCCGTGTTGCTGCCTAAGACATCGCCGATCGTATACTCGAAGCCGGCCTTGGCGCCGGTGACGCTGCCGTCGTCGCCATGCGGATCCTCGAAATGATAGCCGCCAATGTCGAGCCGCAGCGAATGCTTGTCGGGCAGGTTGACCGGCACCTGCGCGCCGATCTCGGCCTCGATGCCCCATGCCGCGTAATCGCGGTGGTCGAGGACCGAGATCTGCTCGATCAGCTGGTTGCTGACCATCGACAGGGTTGAACTGGTCGAGTGATCCGTCGAATCACCCTTGATCGGCAGATAGACGTTCACATGCGCATCGAAATGAGGCGTGATCGCCTCGGCGCCCAGCGTGGCGGCGGTGAACTGGGTGGAGTTGTAGTTCTCGAGATTGAGATAGGCGTAGCCGCCGATCATCAGGTCCGGGTTGACGATGCGGCGAATGCCGAGGCCGACATCCTGGCCGGAACCGTCCTTGAAATCGTGTTTGGCCCGGACATCCAGGAACAGCACGGATTCGGCCGTCTGCTTGAGCGGGATGAAACCTTCGAGCGCGCCGTTGCCGCCATTGTTGTCGGCGCCGATGATGGCGCGGATCTGCGGCTGCCATAGCCCGTTGGGATCGCCATAGGCGGCCATGCCTGAAAGGCCGAGCGCCAGCGTCGTCAGTGCCGTCGTCTTCCAGAGATGCCTGGCGATTCGCGAACGGCGATAGCCGGCGTGCACGCGGAAATCCTCCCCACGCGCCGCCATCTCACCAACTTGCCGAGGCGTCTCGGTAGTTCCCATCCCTGGCGAGTCCTTCGGGGACTGCACGCACCCCGTGTAAAATCTTACTCGAATTCTATTGTATAGCGAGTCTCCGGCGCTTCGATTTCTGAGGGCCTCCTGCAATATTGTTCGTTGTATCCGAAAAGCCACAGTAATTTCGCCGGCTTGCTTGCCTACTGCTCGGCTTCCGGAACAGTCGCGGGTGTTGTATCAAGCCATGCTCGGGAGAATACCGGGCGCGGCGAGGAAACATGCAAGGCATCCGGCAAAACAACATGACATTTACTTTAGCTAGATCTAATTTACTTGGCATGGCCGCGGGGCTGGCCGCCCTGTGGCTTGCTCTGGCCACCGGCCCAGCCCTTGCCGAAGATGCCAAGCCGGCCCAGCCAAAGCCGGCTGAAAGCAATGCAAAACCGGCCGATGCCAATCCGTGGGCGGTGAACTGCTCCAGCGGTTCGGCGACCACCGAGCTTCAGTGCCAGCTTTCGCAGAACCTGACCGAGGCCAAGACCGGGCAGCGCGTGCTGACCGTGACCGTGCGCCGCGACAACGCCAATGGCAGTCTCGCCATGCTGCTTGCCCTGCCGCACGGCCTGTTCCTGCCGTCCGGCGCCTCCTTCCAGATCGATCAGGGCCAGAAGACGACGATTGCCATCCAGACCAGCGACCAGAACGGCGCCTATGCCGCCACGCCGCTGTCGGCGGATCTCATCAAGGCCATGAAGTCGGGGACCAATCTGAACATCGGCATGGAATCGGTCACCCGCAAGCCGGTCACCATCCCGGTGTCGCTGGCTGGCTTCACCGCCGCCGTCGCCAAGCTGGAATCGATCAAGTAGCTGTTGTCAGCGGCTTGATTGTACGCACCCGGAATGCTCCGTTGCCGCTTCGGACAGTGGAGAAACCCATGACAGGCTTTGTCGACCGCCAGCGCGCTGCGCAACTGATGGACCGCGCCGGCATCGAGGCGCTGGTGCTGTGCGCGCCCGAGGCCTTCCACTATGCGACCGGAGCCTCGATCGGCCCGGCGGGACTGTTCCGGCGCGCCGGCGCCGGCTTTGTCGTCATCCGGC
>NZ_RZPW01000061.1:0-14368 GCF_003998455.1 Mesorhizobium sp. M7A.F.Ca.CA.001.08.2.1
AATCAGCACCATGGGCGAAAATGTACCATAGCTGAGGGCAGGGTGTCAAGAAAAAATTCCTATCGCACCCGACGAAAAGCTGCCGACACCGCCGACCGGCTGTCGTCAGGTCTTTTGTTCAGCTGAGTTCGGAGCCCTGGCCACAACGACCAACCCGTTGACGTGTTCCCCGCGATCCTGCCGGATCGCGGTTGGTTCCAGTGACAGGACCGAAAGCCCGTTGGCGGCCAGCACGTCGAGCACATAGCGTTGCGCATGCGCATAGCGGCGTGACGGCAGCAGCGCGAAATCGCCATCGCCAGCCAGCGTCTCGACGGAAAACGCGAACAGGCCATCCGTGGCCAGCAAGCCGGCAATCGTCTTCACCACGCCGCCCAGCGCACCGACATAGATGAAAACATCGGCCACCGTCACCAGATCGGCTTTCGGACCGGCATAGGGAAAATCCCGCAGATCAGCCTTATCGAGGAAATCGTAGACGCCCTTGGCCCGCGCCTTTCTCAGCATTTTGGCCGAAATGTCATACCCCTCCAGCCGGTCGACGATCGGCCGCAGCCTCTGCCCCATCAGGCCTGTGCCGCAGCCGAGATCGAGCGCCAGCGCGAAGCGGCCCGGCCTTGCCGCTCGAATGGCCTGGTCGAGCATCCCAGGCAGGCGGTAACCCAGCCTGCCGACCAGGGACTCGTCGAAGCTCTCGGCATAATGGTCGAACAAGGTCTCGACGAAGGCGCTGGGGAGCGCATCGACCGCCGGCGCCTTGCCGATCAATTGCAGGTTCAGTGCAGCGCCTTGACGATCCGATGGATCGAGTTGCAGCGACATCGTCCACGCCTGCGCGGCCAGATCCGCCGCGCCCGCCGCCTGCTGCATCTCGCCGAGGCGAAACCAGCCCATCGCCCATTGCGGCGTCATTTCCAGCGCACCGAGCAGCAATTCCGCCGCCGCCGCATGATCGCCATCAGCGTGCAGCATCTCGGCATAGTCGGCGCGACGATCGGCGTTCAAGTCGCCTGACGAGGCCTGAAGCGGTTTCATGGCGATGGGTCCTGCCGGCGGATCGAGCCGGCGGTGCTCTATGCGGGAGTCAGCAGTGACTTACAACAGGCTTCCCGCCGCGGAATTATATCCTATCTTGGAGACCATGCGCACCAGTGTTCTGCTTCACCCCCGGCCCGAGGGCCTCTATTGCCCGCCGGGCGATTTCTTCATCGACCCGGTGCGGCCGGTCAACCGGGCACTGATCACGCATGGCCATTCCGACCACGCGCGTTCCGGCCACCGCTCGGTGCTGGCGACGCAGCAGACGCTCGACATTATGGGGCTGCGCTACGGTGAGGATTTCGCTGGAACAACACAAGCGGCAAGGCTCGGCGAGACGATTGCCCTCGATGGCGTCAGCGTCAGCTTCCATCCGGCCGGCCATGTGCTGGGCTCGGCGCAGATAGCGGTCGAGCATCAGGGCACGCGCATCGTCGCTTCCGGCGACTACAAGCGGCAGAGGGACGCGACCTGCGCGCCATTCGAGCCGATCCCGTGCGATGTGTTCATCACCGAAGCGACGTTCGGCCTGCCGGTGTTTCGCCATCCCCCGGACACCGAAGAAATCGCCCGCCTGTTGAAATCGGCCGCGCAGTTCCCTGAACGCTCGCATCTGGTCGGCGCCTATGCGCTGGGCAAGGCGCAACGGGTGATGCGGCTGTTGCGCGACGCCGGCTACGACAGGCCGCTCTACATCCATGGCGCGCTGGCCAAGCTCAGTGAGTACTACCAGAGCCAAGGCATCGATCTCGGCACCCTCGAACCGGCGACCGTCGAAAGCGGCGGCAAGGATGATTTTGCCGGCGCCATCGTCGTCGGCCCGCCTTCGGCCTTCGCGGATCGCTGGGCGCGGCGGTTTCCCGATCCGATCTCGTGCTTTGCGTCAGGCTGGATGCGTATCCGCCAGCGCGCCAAGCAGGGCGGCGTCGAACTGCCGCTGATCATCTCGGACCATGCCGACTGGGATGAGCTGACCGCCACCATCAAGGAGACCGGAGCCGAAGAGGTCTGGGTGACGCATGGCCGCGAGGAGGCGCTGGTGCGCTGGTGCGAACTCGAAGGCATCGTGGCAAAGCCACTGCACCTGGTGGGCTACGAGGACGAGGGTGATTGAAGCCATGAACCGCTTCGCCGAACTTCTCGACCGCCTGGTGCTGACGCCGTCGCGCAATGGCAAGCTGACCTTGCTGACCGACTATTTCCGCAGCGTCGAGGATCCCGATCGCGGCCTGGCGCTGGCTGCCATCACTGGCGATCTCCACATCGCCGCGGTCAAGCCGGCGATGCTGCGCATGCTCGTCACCGAACGCATGGATCCGGTGCTGTTCGGCTATTCCTACGACTATGTCGGCGATCTCGCCGAAACGGTGTCGCTGGTCTGGCCGCAAACGCCCGGAAACATCCCGAACCGCGAGCCGACGCTTGGCGAGGTCGTCGCCAAACTGCAGGCGGCAAGCCGCTCCGACGGACCGAAGGTGCTGGCAGGGCTGCTCGACAGCGCCGGCATCTCGGCACGCTTTGCCATCATCAAGCTGGTCACCGGCGGCCTGCGCATCGGCGTGTCGGCGCGTCTGGCCAAACAGGCGCTGGCGGATTTCGGCAAGGTCGAGGTCGCGGAGATCGAGGAGCTCTGGCACGGGCTGTCACCGCCTTACACAGCGTTGTTCGCCTGGCTGGAAGGCAAGGCCGAAAAGCCCAGGAACACGGCGTTGGCATTGTTTCGCCCGGTGATGCTGTCGAACCCGGTCGGCGACGGCGATCTCGAAAAGCTCGATCCGGCGGATTATGCCGCCGAATGGAAATGGGACGGCATCCGTGTCCAGGCGGTGGCGGAGGGCGGCATCCGCCGGCTCTATTCGCGCACCGGCGATGACGTTTCGGGCGCCTTTCCGGACCTCGCCGAGGCCATGCATTTTTCCGCAACGCTGGACGGCGAACTGCTTGTCGGCGATCCCCGGGAGGCGACGGGAACCTTCTCCGATCTGCAGCAACGGCTGAATCGCAAGACGGTGGCACCGAAGATGCAGCAGCAATACCCGGCCTTCATGCGCTGCTACGATCTGCTCCAGGTCGGCGGCGAGGATTTGCGCGCGCTGCCGTTTCGCGAACGGCGCGGCCGGCTGGAAAGCTTTGTCGCGACACTCGACCCGAGCCGTTTCGATCTGTCGCCATTCGTCGACTTCACGGACTGGCAAACGCTGGAGGAACTGCGCCGGGCGCCGCCGCATCCGATCATCGAAGGCGTCATGCTGAAGCGCTGGGACTCAGCCTATGTCGCCGGCCGGCCGAAAGGTCCGTGGTTCAAGTGGAAACGCGATCCGCACACAGTGGACGCGGTGCTGATGTATGCGCAGCGCGGCCACGGCAAGCGGTCGAGCTTCTATTCCGACTATACGTTCGGTGTCTGGACAGGTGCCGAAGGCGAAGAGGAACTGGTACCGGTCGGCAAGGCCTATTTCGGCTTCACCGACGAGGAACTGAAGCAGATCGACAAATATGTCCGCGACAACACGATCGAGCGTTTCGGGCCGGTGCGCTCGGTGCGGGCCGACCGCGACAACGGCCTGGTGCTGGAAGTCGCCTTCGAAGGACTGAACCGCTCGACCCGGCACAAATCCGGCGTCGCCATGCGCTTTCCCCGCATTTCGCGATTGCGCTGGGACAAGCCGGCCAACGAGGCCGACCGCATCGAAACGCTGCAGGCGCTGCTCGACCGCTAATTTCGCGCGTGCAGGGTTCGCTATGGCTCGATCGAAACGCGGATTTCGTAGATGTCGGCGGCCTTGCCCTGCTTGTCGAAGTCGGAATTGATGGCAATGGTGCCGGCCGAGCCCGGATGCTTGTCGGGAAACTGCACGTCGAACAGATATTCGTTCTGCTGCTGGCCGACCGCATAGCGCTTGCGGCCGCAGTCGCCGAGTTCGCCGAAATTGCAGTCGACCGAAATCTGCGTCTCCTTGCCTTCTTCGGAGCGGGCAATGATGTCGAACACGGCATGTTTGCCGGCCAGTTTCTCCAGCACGCCTTGTCCAACGTCGAAGCTGATCGCCGAACCGGACGCGCCGGAACGGATGCGCAGGAACGAACCGGTATCGTCCTTCATCACCTCGGCCCTGGCGTCCGATGGCGCACTGACATGCGATGCATCGGCCGGCGAAAACACATTGATCCAGTCGCGCGACTGGTCGGCGGCGCCGGGTTTTGCCGGACCGCCGTCGGCCGGTGTGAAATCGTCGTCCTCGACGGTCGGCGGCGCTTCAGGTGGTGCGGTGTCGAGTTGGGCCGACGTCTTGAACACGCCGGTCTGCACGGCGAAGAACAGGCCGATGCCAACCGCTGCCAGCAGTGTCACGGTCAGGAAGATGGCGGTCAGCGGCAGGCGACGCCCCCTTATGCGTCGTTCATCGCGGTCGGGCGCCACTTCCGTGGTCGCACCGGCCGCGGCCGGAACCGACATGTCGATGGCCGGAGCATCGGGAAGCGTGGCGTCCGGCATGATGTCGGGAACGACGGGCAGGACGCGCGAGCGCGGCGCATCGGCAGCGGATTGCACGGGGCCGTCGACGACGACATCGGGGGACGATGCCTGTCGGCCGGTTTCGACCGCGGGCGCCGGGTCCGCTCCGAGTTCGACCGCCGGTGCATCGCCCTGCGGGCCGACATCCGGCACCGCCGGCAGGAACTCGGATTCGATTTCGGTGATTTTCGCCTGGATTGCCTTGCGGCGCTTGATGGCGACCTCAACGGTCACACCGGGATTGGCCTGGAGCGCGCGATCAAGCGCGGCAAAAGCCGAGCGATAGACCCTCTCGCGGAACGCGCGGTCCTCGGCATTGCCTTTCTCCAAGGCGTTCCGGATCGCTTTTTCGATCGCGTCCAAGCGGGTCCCTCTGTCTTTGCCAACCTTGCCGTGATCGTTAGCCGCAGGCGACCAATCAATCAACGGGCGAGCGGCGCATTCTGCCTCGCGGAGGTATGCAAAGTCCATTCCGGCGCTGTTCCGGCAACAAAATCAGCATGTTTCACCGATCTTCACGCGCGGGGAGCGCACGCACCGTGCGCCGCATCCCCTTGACGATTGATTGGCGGACAAGGCGGCGGCCGGCTTTCGAGGGTGCCATGACGCCGCCGCAGGAATTGCCAAGTCGCATCTTGAATTCGCGCCCGGTTGCGTCTATCACCGCCGCATCTTGGAGGCGTTGGCTTCCCGGGCCGCTTTAGCTCAGTTGGTAGAGCACCGCATTCGTAATGCGGGGGTCGCGTGTTCGAGTCACGCAAGCGGCACCATTTACTTGTTCACAGCCGTCCATTCGTTTGGGCCCCCCCAACATCTCACGACCTAGATGGGACGGCTGACGTGCCTCGGGACTGCTTGAAGTCGGTGGGAGTAAGGCCAGTTTGGCGCTTGAAGGCGCGGCTGAAGTGTCCCGCATTGCTGAAGCCACAGCGGAATCCAATCTCGCCCATGTTTAGGTCGCTAACCTCGAGGAGCGTCTTTGCGTAGTGCACGCGTATCGCGAGATATGCCGACAGTGGGCTCCTACCGATTTCAGCAAAAAACAACCGTTCAAGCTGTCGTCTCGAAACGCTGAGCGACCCTGCAATGTCGCTGACAGCCAACGTTTCTTGGACGTTGCTCTCCATGAGAAGGAGTGCACGCCTCAGTTGTCTACTTTCGGCGTTTGGGAAAAGATCTCCAACGGGCTGGACGTCGCGGGTCGTCCTGACCCGATCAAGAATAAGGATCTTGGCAGCTTTCTCGCTGGCTTTCTTACCAATGGACTCTGCCACAAAATGACCAGCCAGGTCCGCCGCTCCGACACCGCCAGCGCAGGTTGCGCGGCTTCTGTCGACGGAGAACAGGCTATCCGCATGTGCCAAGACTTGCGGGAACATGGTACGGAAATCTTTGACGTGGAGCCAGCTCACGGACACGTTGTAGCCGTCCAGCAATCCATATCGAGCGAGTACGAAACTGGCTGTGCAGAGCGCCGTCAATCGAACTCCGCGCGATGCGGCCTTTAGCAGGAAGGCTTCCTTCTGGCTTCCAAGAGTATCGCCCGTGTTCAGAAGCCCGCCAACGACAACGATATCGTCGTATTCCTCCGGGTGCTGGAGCTCTCTCGTCGGCATCACTTCGATGCCGCAACTTGCGCGGATAGGCAAACCACGCTCGCCAACCACTTGCCAGTCGAACTCTACTCTTCGTCTCCGATCATCCTCGTCGCCCGCAAGCCGCAGCGTGTCGACGAAAAGCGCAAACGGCGAAAGCGTAAAATGGCGCGTCAGCAGAAACGCGAACTTTCTGGCCATCTCTCGTCATCACCGGTTAGATCGGAGAACTACTGCAGCGTATCGAAAAGTGCCGCGACGATCATTTCAGGCGCATCTTCCTGGACGAGATGACCTGCTTGAGGCACGGCCGTCATCACCCCGTTGGTGAGCTTCTCGGACAATTTCTGTCCTTGCGCGATTGGGATCCACTCGTCTTCACGACCCCATAGAATTCGAACGGGAAAATTCATCGGCCTATAAAGCTTTTCGACTTCGTCGGTGAATTTTTGATCCATTTGGGCGATCTGTCGATAGAAGGCCGGCTTGCCTACGGGTCCAAGCCAAGGCTGCATATAGAGGTCCAGAGCTTCGCTGCGAAGGGTCTGGAACGCCGCGCCTTGCAGGTACGCTCGCAAGATCGATTCGTGAATGTAATCCGGGGCGCCGGCAAACGCGGCTTCATGCTTTCGCACATGCTGCACCAATGCGGAGCCCCAAGGGGCGACCGCCACAGGGTCGACCAACAACAGGCTACGATACCGCACATCGTTAAGATAGTGGGTGCGAAGTGCAGTCGAGCCGCCAAAATCATGACAAAGGACGTCAGGCTCCTTCACGCCCCACTCCTTCAACAGTGAGGCAAAAAGTTTGTTCTGCACGCCTAGCGACACATCCTGACCATCCGCCTTTGCGGATTGACCATATCCGAGGAGATCGAAGAAATAGACCGTCCGGCGTGAAGCTATGAGAGGCGCTATGCGGCGCCATACTTGTGACGAAAACGGCGTTCCATGAAGCATCACCAAGGGAGCGCCCTCCCCGATCCGGCCCCACGCAACGTCCTGGCCTTCAAAACGAAACGACTGATCTAGCTTCAGCATCGGTGCCTCTTGATACCTCTATGATGATGATTGCGGAAATCGTCCCAAGGCGGAACGATCCCGAGCGACGCCTATCGTTCTGCGCGGTTCCCTGGGTTCGCCGGCTGATTGGCAGAGTACAACACCGGTCGAAATGAACTGGTGCCCCCACCGTTTTCGCTACCCCACAGTCCGCCGTATCCAATCATGGCCGCCATGATCTGGTCCTTTGTCACTCGACCCAACGGTTTGCCGTGTCCGTCGACGACGACGCTCTCGTGCCCGCCATGCTGGCACATCAGCTTTGCAGCCGCATTCAGGGTGGTGTCAGCTGAGAGAAGAGATTTCGGCAAAGCGCTCGCCGGATTTGACGGCGTCATAATCGCGTCAACTCGTATTATACGTCCTCTGTTGACGTCCTTTACAAACGAGGCCACGTAGTCATCTGCCGGCCGAAGAACGATGTCCTGGCTCGAACCTTGTTGAACTATCTGGCCGTTGCGAAGGATGGCAATCTGGTCTCCCAGTCTCAACGCCTCATCAAGATCGTGCGTGATGAACACGATCGTTTTTTTCACCTCCTGCTGAATATTCCGCAGCATCTCCTGCATGTCTGATCGAATGAGGGGATCGAGGGCAGAAAACGCCTCGTCCATCAGCAGGATTGGCGAGTCGCTTGCCAAAGCCCGAGCCAACCCGACACGTTGCTGCATGCCGCCCGAAAGCTGGTTCGGATACCGGTTTTCAAATCCGTTCAACCCAACGCGTGAAATCCAGCGCATCGCCTTTTCACGATGCCTATAGCGATCGCCGCCTTGGATCTCCAGGCCGTACAGGGTGTTCTCCAGAACGTTGCGATGCGGAAGCAAAGCAAATTTTTGAAACACCATCGCCGTGGTGTTGCGACGAAAGGCCCGCAAAGCATGCTCATCCAATTTGAGAACGTCCTGACCGCCAACGATGATCTGGCCAGCCGTCGGCTCAACCAGCCGGTTAATGTGCCGTATCAAGGTGGATTTCCCGGATCCCGAAAGGCCCATTATGACGTGGACCTGACCAGCAGCCATATTGATGCTAACGTCGTTCAGTCCAAGGACAAGCCCGTGGCGTTCGTTCAACTCATCTTTCGTCATGCCTCTCGCCAATGCATTCAGGTGGTTGTTGGCATTGGCTCCGAAGATCTTGAACAGATGTGAGATAACGATTCCGACTTGTTTTTCTTCACGATCAGGCATGCATCAACTCCAGGTGTCGCTGCAGCCGCTTGCCATAAGCTTGGCTGATACGGTCAAAAATGATGGCGATACCAACAATGGCTAGTCCATTGAACAAACCGAGCGTGAAATACTGATTGTTGATCGCTTTGAGGACCGGTTGACCCAAGCCCTGCACCCCGATCATCGAGGCAATGACGACCATGGCTAGTGCCATCATGATGGTCTGATTGACGCCAGCCATGATGGTCGGCAGCGCCAGGGGAATCTGGACGTCTCGCAGCTTTTGCCAATTGGACGAACCGAAGGCATCGGCCGCCTCTAATACATCCTTGTCCACGAGGCGGATGCCCAGATTTGTCAGCCTGATCATGGGAGGGATCGCATAGATTACGACGGCTATCACACCAGGAACCTTGCCGATTCCCAGCAGCATCACCACCGGGATCAGATAAACGAAGCTTGGCATGGTTTGCATGACATCGAGTACCGGATTGATGACCCTCTGGATGCGCTCCGATCTCGACATCGCAATTCCAACCGGCGCACCGAGCACGATGGCTATGATCGTCGAGACAAGGATCATGGACACCGTCTTCATCGTATCGTCCCACATGTTCAGGAACCCGATTGCAACGAGGGTGACGACGGTTCCAGCCACGGTTGTCAAGTTTCGGGATGCAAGCCATGCCAGCCCAGCCGCCAGCGAAATGATCAGCGGCCAGGGCGTGTCGGTTAGAAAGTGCTCGCACTTGATCAGAAGGTACTGCAACGGCGCGAAAAAGCCCTCAATTGAATCGCCGTATGTTCGGGTGAAGGTTCGAAAAGCGTCATCCAGCCCCTTTTTGACAAGCCGCAAGGCCTCGTCATTGAGATGGGGAAAATTTGTCAGCCAATCCATGAGGAGTTCTCGGTCGGTCAGCCCAGTGAGGGCAATGGCGGTCGCAATGATGGCCGCTCTAAAGGCCACCACCGCGACACGTTGATTAAAGTGCCGCTTTGATTTTTCCGGCGACGCCGACCGGGACCCACTTGGCCCAGATATCCTCGCGTGTCTTGAGGAAATACTTTGCCGCATCGTCACCAGTGGCCTGGTTGTCGGTCATCCAGGTCAAGAGACCGTTCACCGTATCGTTGGACCACGACCGGGTTTGCAGGTACTCCATCACTGCGGGATCAGTACGATCCGAAAAGCCTTTCGTGACGATCGTCTTTACTCGATCTTGCGGCCAAACGTTTGGCTTTGGATCGGCACAATCCGCCACTGTATTGCAACGCTTCCATTCAGCCTGATTGTAAGGAACCCCGAAGTCGAGCTTCACCATTTCATACTTTCCCAGAATCGACGTCGGAGCCCAATAGAATCCGAGCCAGCCTTGGTGGCGCTCATATGACTTTGCTATCGATCCATCCAAGCCGGCTGCCGATCCGGTGTCGATCAAGGTGAAGCCGGCTTTTTCAGCGCCGTAGGCTTTGAAGAGCTGCGTTGTAACAACCGTCGCGCCCCAGCCCTGAGGCCCATTGAAGACCGCCCCTTTCGATGAATCTTCAGGTGCTGGAAAGAGCTCCGGATGTTTGAGCGCATCCGCAATGGTTTTGATATCCGGGTGTGCTTCGGACACATACTTTGGAATCCACCACCCGTTGACGCCACCATCTTTGAGGGCCGCGCCAGTTTCAACAAGCTTGCCTAGCTTGATGCCGGTAGCGACAACATCTGGCAGCAGATCGACCCAGATCTCGGGAGCAACATCGGGCTTTCCCTTTTCGATCATGGAGGTGACCGTCGGCACGGTGTCCCCTTCGAGAATTTCCGCATCACATCCGAACCCAGCTTTAAGAATGAACTTGTCCAGGCTTGCCAGCACTTCAGCGCTCTGCCAATTCATGCTGGAGATTGTCAGCTCACCGCAGCTTGATGCAGCATTCGCAGGGAGTGACTCCAGTACAAGAATTGTCAGGCATGCCGCCGCCAGTGGGAGATTTTTCACGTCGTTTCCCCTTTCATTTGCCTATGTGTTACTGAGTAGCGCGCTTGATCGGAGCCGGTCTGTCCGGCGACCGTGATGACGGAACAGACACGCAACGCATCAAAGAGCGCAGCATGGATGTTCCTCGAAGAGACCGCGTCACCAATCCGGAACAACACGAAATCACCGGCCGGGTTCACCGTTCGGTATTCGGCTTTGCCGTCCAATAGAGACGCTACTTCTATTTGGCCGTTGTTGACTGAATGACTTTGAAGTTCGAAGTACAATTCAGCGTTTTCTTCCGTCCCGACTTCATAGAAGACATGATCGGCCTGGAATTTTTCTTCCAGGTCGGTGAGGACGTTTCGCACGGTGACGGTCAAACGGTTGCCGTCTGGTCTCAAGGCAACGATCTCACGGTCGGTGAGGAAGTTCACCCCGCGCTGATACAGGTTGCGCATGCCGACGCCGTAGTTCGTCGGCCCGAGATTATGAAGAGGTGTGCGATCCGGCGTTAAGAGAGTGACGCAAGCACCGGATTGGGTTGCTACCTCCGCCGCCACCAGCGAGTGATGGTCGCCTCGATCGTCGAAAATGATGACCTCTCCAACAGGAGGCTGTCCGGTGAACACGTCCCAAATCGGCCGGGCAAGATGCGCGCCGCCAATGTTCAGCGAGCGCGGCAGTGCGCCTGTCGCGATCACCACCAACACAGGTTTCTCACGCAGGATGTCCTCGGCTTCCGCCAGCATGTTGTAGCGAACATCAACGCCGAGATGCTCGAGTTCATTGACCAGCCAATCGATGACCCCGCGCATCTGGCGCCTGGTGGAACCTCCGGCCGCCATGTTAATCTGCCCACCCAGCTGGTTGGACGCTTCGAACAGGGTCACCCTGTAGCCCCGCTCGGCGAGAACACGGGACGCCTCCAGTCCTCCTGGGCCTCCACCAACAACGACAGCGCGCAAACCCGCTATTTCATGGCGGCGAAAGCGATGCGGGAAGAAACGCTCGCGACCGGTCGCGGCATTCTGGCCGCATAAAGCGTCTTTGCCTTGATTAACCCGGTCTGCGCAGTAGTTCATTCCGACGCAGGTGCGGATACGATCTTCCTGCCCGGTTTGCAGCTTTGAGACCAGGTAGGGATCGGCGATGTGAGCCCTGGTCATTCCCACCATATCGACAATGCCGTCGCGCAGGGCATGGCGAGCAGTTGCGATATCGGCAATGCCTCCTGCATAGAATATGGGTAGTAAAACGGCCTCACGTATGTCTTTGGCAACTCCAAGGAAACGGGCTGCGGGAGTGCCCATAGGAGGCATCCATTGAGCCAAGCCCAGATCGTCGTATGGCGCTCCCGCAAGCACGTTGAGGAAGTCGACCAGACCGCACTGCTCAAGCCGCTGGGCGATCTCGATGCAGTCCTCGCGACTGAGCCCACCTTTGAGGAAATCGTTACCGGTGATCCTCAGCCCTATGATGAACTCGTCACCCACAGCATCGCGGACGCCGTTCAGGACGTCGAAGGTGAGTCGAAGCCGGTTCTCCAGGGAGCCGCCATAATCGTCCTGTCTGAAATTGATCAGAGGGGATAGGAATTGTCCCAGCAAGTGCGAGTGCGACAGGATTTCGATTCCGTCAAAACCGCCCTTTTTGCATCGTACAGCCGCGGCCGCAAAGTCCTTGGTGACGCGTACTATGTCAGCCCTTTCCATACTCTTTGGATAGGCTCGGTGCGCCCGTTCTCGCGTGTTAGATGGTCCTATTACTGGCAGCCATTCCCCTACGTCGCTGGATGTACGCCTCCCCATATGTGTCAGCTGACACATAATCGCGGCGCCATGGGAATGAACGCCCCCGGTAAGCAGTTCAAACCAAGGCAGGATGCTGTCATCGCCGGCATAAAGTTGCCCAAACGCGGACGGGCTGTCCGACGAAACGTTGGTCGACCCCCCCACCACCGTTAGAGCAAGCCCTCCCTTGGCCTTCTCCTCATGATAGAGCCGGTAGCGCTCCGTAGGCCAACCGTTCTCTACATAAGCCGGCGCATGAGCGGTGCTCATAATCCTGTTTCGAAGTTGCAGAGACCTGAGCTGGAATGAATCGAGCAACGGGTCCTTTTGTCGATGGCTATCGTGAGATGGCACTCTTGGCTTCCTCAGCGTATTATGGCTGGGACTATGATTACGGGGTGCTTTTCGGATAGTCAGCGTAAGATCGATCACGCCTGAGGTAAATCAGATTGACGTCTCGTCCGCCTTTGAGATTGCCGCCACTACACAGTCTGGTCGCGTTCGAAGCGGCGGGAAGCCACATGAATTTTACCGCTGCGGCTCATGAGTTGAATGTCACCCGGGAAGCGGTAAGCATGCAGGTCAGGCTCCTGGAATCCAGGCTTGGCGCCAAATTGTTCGAGCGGGGGCAACGAGGCGTGGCACTTACAGAATATGGGCGCCAATTTCACAATACAGTTTCAGAAAGCTTATGGCTGATCTCAAGGGAGTTTAACGAGAAAGTCGCTGACATTCCGGCAAATGTAACAGTTAGTACAACCGTTGCATTTGGAAGTTGCTGGCTGATGCCGAGGTTGGCTGATTTTCGAATTCGTAATCCCGGAATCAATATAAAACTGGTTGAAACCGATGAATGCTTGGATATGAGCAAATTCGGGATAGACATTTCGATTAGATATGGTCGCGGTGACTGGAATAAATTGAAGTCAGAGAAAATGTTTAGTGAGGAGTTTTTTCCGATTTGCAGTCCAGGATATGTAAATGCTGTCGGCGCCGAAAACCTCCGCAAGTTTCAAAACGTGACGCTGCTGCATCTAGATGGGCGGGCTCACGAATGGGAGAATTGGGACAAGTGGCTTGAATTCGCGAAGCTAACTTCTTTACGCCCTCAGCAAGGAATCTGGTTTCAAAATTACGACAATCTGCTGCGGGCCACCCTCGAAGGGCAAGGGTTGGCGTTGGGATGGACACGCCTTGTTGAGGAGAAGCTGTCAAATGGGAGTCTCGTACGCCCTTTTGACCTCGCCTTCACGACTGGCAATGGCTACTACATTGTTGAAGCTCCAGCGAATGCTCCAAATCGTGCCAGCAAGATCTTTAGGAACTGGATACGCGACAAAATGCGCATCTAGTCCCGTCGCCGTCGGGCGCTTATGGAAACCATGCAAGGATTTTTTCGTGTGTAACAGCGCCGTTACCCGCTGAAGGCCGCACACAGTAGTGTTCTTGTACATCGCGGATTTATACTGATTCGTAACTGGCCAGCTTTCCAGTTGAGTTCATGGACGACGCGCCCTCACTGGGATGGCCGATCCCATGCCGGCTCAAGGCGCGGGCAAGGACGTTACGGGACGATCTCCAGGGAACTCGTTGCGACCCGCTTGGCATCGAAAACGATTTTGATTCTAATGGCTTGAGCCGGCAATTGGCTGCCCGCAAGCGCACCATTTCCCCTCCTTTTCGTCGTCTACCCCTTCGCATCTGGTGCAAAGGATTGCGGCGCCGGCCTGGCAGATCTGCCATTGTCGAGACCCCGGTTTGGTGTGAAACTCATGGCCTCAGCATGGGAGGTCAAAAAATGCCCAACAATTTCAAGACCGGAGACGTGGTCAAGCTGAAATCCGGAGGCCCCAGGATGACGGTCAGCGATGGCGCAGCCTCGGGCATGTATCTGTGCCACTGGTTCAATCGCGAGGGCGAGGTGTGGACCCCGCAGCATGCCGGGTTCAAGCCCGAACAACTGATTGCGGCCGACCAGTCGGACTAGAGCTCCTTCCATCCCGATCGACGGGATGCGCACCCGAGCACGAACGGATCAGCACGCGCGACCGACGGATTTTCCGGGTCGCGGCGTTTAACGGATGAAGCGCGATGACGGCACAAGCCGTCTGCGTCGCGCCAAGCTGGAGACGCACAACATGATCAGCCGTTCGATATTAGTCGTTGCCTTGAGTTTGCAGACGGTTGCGGCTCTTGCCCAGGCAACGACCCCGCCTGCA